>JAYTUF010000794.1:0-15458 GCA_043744755.1 Anatilimnocola sp. | reverse complement strand
CCTATGCCAAGACGCGGTCCGCGGTGGCGACCATCCGCGCGGTGCTATCGTCCGTCGGCATTCTGACGGTCTTTCTGTCGATGGTCTCGCTCTGGATGGTGGTTCGCTATGTCGTGCTTAAACCGCTCGCGCACCTGCGCGAGGTGAGCGATTCCGTCACCCGCGGCGATCTCGATCAGCGGGCGGAGATCAATACGAATGATGAGTTCCAAGAACTGGCTGCCTCGTTCAACAAGATGTTGCGACACTTGATCGAAGCGCAGGGTCAATTGCAAACCGCTAACAAAGAGCTCGACGGCAAGGTCGATCAACTCGCGCAGCTCAATATGCAACTGCACGAATTGAATCGGCTCAAGGGCGAATTCCTGGCCACGATGAGCCACGAATTGCGGACTCCGCTCAACAGCATCATCGGTTTCTCCGAAGTGTTGGCAGGCATCGATTCGCTTGATGACCGGCAAAAACGGTTCGTCTATAACATTCAGAAGTCGGGACAAAAGCTGCTGGAAATGATCAACGACATTCTTGATCTTTCCAAGCTCGAAGCCGGCAAGATGGATGTCCGGCCGAGCGAATTCCGCATCGATACCATCGTTGCCGCGCAGTGCGATCTGGTCCGCAGTTTGACCGAAGACAAGAATATCGACCTGGCCATCGAGATCGAGCCGGAACTGCCGCTGATGTTTCAGGATCAAACGAAGGTGCAACAGATTTTGACGAACCTGCTCTCGAACGCCATCAAGTTCACGCCCGAAGGAGGCCGGATCACCGTCACGGCCAAGGGTGATGCGCGGGGGTTTATCGAACTCGATGTCGCCGATACGGGCGTCGGCATCGCCGAGAGCGACCGCGAGATCATCTTCGAGAAGTTTCGCCAGGGAACTGCCGTCTTGGGTCGCGACAACTTGACCCGCGAGTACAGCGGCACGGGGCTGGGACTCTCGATTGTCAAAGAGCTGTGCAAATTGCTGGGCGGCGAAGTGCACGTGGAAAGCGAACTGGGCAAGGGAAGCACCTTCCGCGTGCTGATCCCCTGGATGCGAGCCGAACCGCCGCAGAATGCATCGAAGCTTAATGCCAAGCTCGATGAGCTGACCCGCCCCCGCCGCGCCGAGAATCTCGAAGTGACCTCGGGGGATACGGTGGTGATCGTCAAATAGATGGGCAGTCGCTACGGAGTGAGCGGATAGGATTGACCGCTGGACATCTTCAATTCGCCGTTGCTCAGTCGTGGCGGGTTGGATCCTTGGTTTACGTTGCCAGTCACTTGACCCTTTCCTTTGCTCCCCTCGATGTCGAATACCATACGTTGCTGTCCTCCGCCTTTCTGGGCCTTTTGAGTTTCAACCGTGCTAGCTCCAAAGTTCATGCTTAACTTTTGGATATCGCCGACATGTTCTTGCACGACTGGATCCGCTTGCAGCGAGGGCTTTAGCTGTTCACCCATCACATTCATGGCTGCTTTCATTGCGGCGTCGCCACCCCAATACATCGCACCTGCGCAACCGCAGCAACCCAGCACCAAGACGGCGCCTACTCCCAGTAGCACATACATCAGCACGTTCGACTTTTTCGGCGCTATGGGTTGCGTCGAGGCTGAATAGGGATTGTTCGTCGGATTGGGGTCGAATGACATACGGGTGTCCTTGTTGATGCGGCCGGATGAGGTTCCATGTGAGCGGTTATGATACCGGCTGCAAGCGGGGCCTGGCCAGTACGGGCAAGCCCGAGGTTCAACGCTTACTTGTCCATCATCTCGCGCAACGCAGTCAACACAGCGGCATCGTGTCCATCGACCTTGACGGCCTTCCAGACCTTGCGGATCACGCCTTGGGCGTCGATCAGGAAAGTCGAACGGGCAATGCCCAGCGATTTTTTGCCGTACATGTTCTTCTCACGCCAAGCGCCAAACTGCTCGGCGACGGCATGGTCCGGGTCGGCCAGGAGCGGGAAGTTAAGTTGGAACTTGTCGCGGAACTTAACGTGACTGGCGACGTCATCGGGACTGACGCCGAAAACCTTCGCGCCCAGCTTTTTCAGATCCGCTTGCTGGTCGCGAAAAGCGCAGGCCTCTTTCGTGCAACCGGGCGTATCGTCGGCCGGGTAAAAATAGAGCACCACGGGGCTTCCCTGGAGCGCCGAGAGTTTCACCGGGCTGCCGTCATCGGCGGCAAGCGTGAAGTCTGGGGCCTGTGTTCCTGCTTCCAACCAATCGGCCATCGGGGAATCTCCTTAATGTTGAACGGGACGCAATCACCGAGACAGATGTGAAATCAGTAGATGCAGACTTGCGAATACGATTATGGGTGTTGGGAAGAACTTTGCGTAGCAGGTGGCAGTTGTAATTCCCCTGATTAAGCGATTTAATATCCCATAAATGCTATACATAGCTTTTGGCATCGTATCTGCTTTACCAGCGAACTCCCGCTGGAAAAGGTTCTCCAGCATGTTCCGCATCCTTTCAGGAGTTGTGCAATGAAAAGTCTGTTTTTGTATGGCCTGGTTGGCCTGTTCTCGGTCGTGAGCATTGTCGAAGTGCAAGCTGGACGTCGGCATTGCGGTGGGAAACGTAGTCGCGGTTGCGGCAACGCCTGCTATTCGCAGCCTTGCCAAGGAGGCGGCTGCCAGGTGAATGGCAACAGCTACGTCGCACCGGATGCGAATGGCTATGCCCATCCGGGCGCGGTGGAAGTTGCTCCGGGCGCGAACGTTCCGCCGCCAGCCAATCCGTAATTGATCTGCATCGGATTAGCGGTAAAACACAAACCTCGTCTGGAAAAAGGGCGGGGTTTGTTTTTTGTGTCGTCTTTCGCTCCGCGAAAGACGACAATCGCGCGCACGAAAAAAGACGACCGTTCTCTGGGATTTCTCCCAAAAATTGGTCGTCTTCTTCCGTGTCAAGTGAGTTCGAGGTCCAAATTGGGCAGTTGCACCGTGGCGGTTCATTGAGATTACTTGCGGGGGTCAGTCAGTAATCTCATTGTCCTTCCGAGGAAGAACTCCGCGCTAATAAGTGGAGTGACTTGGCCGCAACAGGATCGAAACTCCTTGTCAGTTTGGGAATCGTAATCGTAATGACGCTCAGCTACTTGGGAGCAGATGTCGTCGGTGTTTTGGCTTCTTCGCGAATATAAAACGCATCGACTTTGGCGTTCACTTCCGGGTCGGCAAAGGTTGGCCATTTGTCGGTCGGGAAACCAGGGGCATTCTCCAGATACTTCTTGGAGACATTCAGTTCCACATAGTGCGTGCTGGAGTTGACATCATGTTTGATCGTCAGAGCTTTCCAGGGCACGGCAAACAACTTGTTATTGAAGCCCAGAAAGCCACCGAAGGAGACGGCGGCATAACGCACGTGTCCTCGTCCGTCGATCACCAAGTCTTCGATTTTTCCGAGGTCTTCATTGGCGCGATTCTTAACCGCCAGACCCATCAGTTTGCTGCCGCGATGAGCGGTTGAAGCGTCGGCAGCGTCGACCGCGACCGCCACGCGAGGGGCAGCGACTTTGACGCCACCCGGGGCGACTTCCACGCGAACTTGCGCGTTAGCCGTCAATGCCAACAGAGGAAGAGTGGCCAAAGTCAAGTAAATCGAACGCATGTGAGAACTCCTTGCAAACGAGGCGAAACAACATGAGAGGTAACTGCTAATGATCGAACTGAACCGAGACTTACTAGGCGACTGGTCGCCGGATCGAACCGGTGAGCAAGCTAACCAGGAACAGGACAATAAAGACGATGAATAGAACCTTGCCAAACCAAGCAAAATTGACGGCCAAGCCGCCGAAACCCAAAACTGCGGCGATCAAAGCTAACACCAAAAACGCGAGGGCCCATTGCAACATGACAATTCTCCTTGAGCGAAAAGTTGGCTGGTTTGTAAATCGAGCAAGCCGTTAGTTCCACCAACCGTCACTCGCCACGTTCACTTAAGCAAACCCCGTGCCGGGGCTGTGGCGGTTATTTGGCGTAGAACCGCAAGTAAACCGACGCCAATGGTTTGCGATTTCCCTCGAAGTGCTCTACAACCGTCCTAGGGGATAATGGTGCCTGCTCACCATTTCAGGCTGCTCGCCAGCTACGCTGTGTGAGCGAAAAACTGCCAGGTGGCGGGCTTGCCGACCGTTAACCTGACTTGCCTGCGTAGGGTTGCGAAGCCGTTGCCGGGTGACATAATGGCGTAATAATGCCACCTTTGAGTTTTTTTCAGCGAGAGTTCGACAGCAATTTTCCAGCCAGCTAAGAATGGGTTTTAGGAGCCTGCCGGCATGCCCAGTGTGCTTGTGATTGACGACGATCGGGCCGTGGTCCACTTCATCCGGTCCGCCTTCAAGGGAATGGATGTGGAAGTCCTCGCCGCGGCTACGGCTGACGAAGGGCTGCAATTGCTCCGTTCCGGCAAGCCTGACGCGATGCTGCTCGATATTCTGCTGCCCCAGACAACGGGCCTCAAGCTGTTCGAAACAATTCGCGAGATTGACGCGAACTTGCCCGTGATCTTCATCACCGCTTCCGGCGAGAGCGACACCGCCATCGAAGCCATGAAGCTCGGCGCCTTCGATTTTCTGCTCAAGCCGCTGGATGTGGCCAAGGTTAAGCACTTGGTCGATCAAGCGCTCGAAATCCGCCGGCTGACCGCGATTCCCGTGCAGGTGCCGGAAGTGGCAACGGTCGCCAAAGGGGACCAGGCCCTGATCGGCCGCAGCCCGCAGATGTTGGAAGTTTATAAAGCGATTGGCCGCGTCGCGCCGCAGACGGTCACTGTGCTCATTCGCGGCGAAAGCGGCACCGGCAAGGAATTGATTGCCCGGGCCATCTATCAACACAGTTTGCGGAAGGGCAAACCTTTCCTGGCGGTGAACTGTGCGGCCCTGCCTGATGCCCTGCTCGAAAGCGAGTTGTTCGGCCATGAAAAGGGCTCCTTCACGGGCGCCGATCATCGCCGCATCGGTAAGTTCGAGCAATGCAACGGCGGCACGATCTTTCTGGACGAAGTGGGGGACATGGCCCCGCTGGTGCAGGCCAAATTGCTGCGTTTATTGCAAGAACAGCGGTTCGAACGCGTGGGCGGCAATGAGACGATTCAGACCGACGTGCGGATCATCACCGCCACCAATCGAAATCTGGAAGCGATGACGGAAGCCGGCACCTTCCGCCCCGACTTATACTATCGGCTCAACGGCTTCTCGATCAAGTTGCCGCCACTGCGCGATCGGGGGGACGACCTGCTGCTGCTGATCGAGGCCCTGTCGTTTCGCTACTCGCGCGAACTCAACAAGCCGCTGCAACGGGTTTCGCCCGACGCGCTCAAGATCCTGCTCGAGTATCAATGGCCGGGCAATATCCGCGAGTTGCAAAGCGTAATTCGCAAAGCCCTGCTGAGTCTGACTGGTCCGATCCTGATACCCGATTTTCTGCCGGAAGAAATTCGCGAGCCACGTCGCGAGAACACAAATCTAGCGGGGACTGACGGCGAAGACACCGGCCGGGACTTGGGACGATTCCTGAGTGGTCGCTTAGCTGCCAACTCGGAAGATATTTACGCGGAAGCGATCGATTTCATGAACCGCTTCGTGGTCACTCGCGTGCTGAAGACGGCCGGCGGCAATCAATCGCGGGCGGCCAAGATGCTGGGCATTACCCGCGGCAGCCTGCGCAGTAAGACGCAGGCTATTGGTTTGAAAATTGATCAGGTCGTTTCGCACGACGATATAGCGGAACCTGACGAGGAATAGTCGTCGCTCACTGCCTAAATGCGGCCCATTAGCAGCAAGATCACCACAATGATCAACACCAGACCTAAACCGCCACTAGGTCCGTAGCCCCAGGACCGACTGTGGGGAAAAATGGGTGCCGCTCCGAGCAGCATCATCACGAGCAGGACCGTCAGAATTAGACCAATGATTGACATAGCAGGACCCTTGTAGACGAGATCTTCGTGCAGTTTCAGCGAACCGAATGTTCGCGAGATAGCACTGCATGCATTTCGCGTGCCGGAAAGCACTACACCAATGCCCGCGATTGCCAAGCTTCTTGCGAACCGAGTGCCAAGGCAGGCTGCCCCATGCGGTTAATGGTCAGGAAGGCCCCGCTGCACGCCAGAAAGGCGTCTACGAGCTGCGGATCGAAGTGCCGGCCCGCTTCTTCGCCGATCATTTGCACTGCCTGTTCGTGAGAAAATGCATCTTTGTAGACCCGCTTGGTCGTTAGCGCGTCATACACATCGGCTTCCATCGCCTTGCGCAACACGCGCTGCAACGAAAGGGTTCTGACGCCTATAACAATTCGCACCCCGCGCGGGCAGGATTGACCGGCACTTTCCAGGCGATATGGTGAGGCGTGCCGGTAGGTATTTACCGCTGACAAAATCTGACCGCCCGCGCGTTCGCTTCGTTCCTCTCGCTTGGAGAAAGCTGCCATGTTCGCTTCTCGCCGCTTGTTAATCCTGTGCCTGCTTTCTTTCTGCGCCCTTCCAGCGTCGCTTGTCGGGCAAGAGATCAAGTCGGATGTGAAGCCGGAAGTAAAGCCCAACAACGCGGTTGTGCCCGCTCCCAAAGAGGGAAACTGGCTCAAGCGGCACGAGAGCTTTAACGAGCGCGTGAAGAAAGGAAACGTCGATCTGCTGATGATCGGCGACTCCATCACCGCCGGCTGGGAAGGGAACGGTCAGAAGGTTTGGGAAGAGTTCTATGCCAAGCGTAATGCCGTGAACCTCGGCATCGGCGGCGATCGCACGCAGCACGTCCTCTGGCGGCTCGAGCATGGCAACCTCGACGGCATCCAGCCGAAGGCCGCCGTGCTGATGATCGGCACCAACAACGCGGGCAGCAATACCAGCGAACAAATCGCCGAAGGGATCAAAGCCATTGTCGATAAGCTGAAAGAAAAGGTTCCCGAGACCAAGATCTTGATCCTGGCCGTCTTCCCGCGCGGCACGAACAAAGACGATGCCCGCCGCAAAGTGAACGATGGAACCAACGCCCTGATCGCCAAACTGGCGGACGACAAGCAGGTCTTCTTTCTCGACATCGGCCCCAAGTTTGTCGCCGAAGACGGCGTCATCAGCAAGGAAGTGATGTACGACCTGCTCCACCTCACCGAAAAGGGCTACCGCATCTGGGCGGAAGCCATTGAGCCGAAGTTGGCGATTTTGTTGGGAGAGAAATAAATCCGTAGGCCGGAACCAGGTACTCCGCAGTTCCGGCAGGAATTGCAACGCGTGCCGGAACTACGCTGAGTACAGCTTGTTCCGGCCTACTTTCTACCGATGTTCTAGCGATAGAACGAATCATATCCATAGTATTGAAAGTAACGAGTGGCATAGACGGCATCGGTGACTCGGTAGTAGCCGCCGTAAAGGTGCCAACTATCTTGCGGGCAGGAGCGATAGTAGACGTAGTAAACCCGGGTTTGCCCGGCCTGGCATTGGCCACTTGGGGAAGGAACTCCCGACGGAACGATGCCCGGAGCGAGCAGTGCGAGGGCCGCGACACTTGCCAAAATCAGATTGCGAAAACGGTGCATTGCAATTCTCCCGCTGCCAGGCAGCGTTAAGGGGGGACGGAAAAACCAAGAGCTTGAGTGGCGGGCTGATCCGAAGTTGGTCAGCCTCTGCTCTTAATGGAGAATTGCCGTCGGCGGCCAGCAGCGGCCAAGAATTTCGGCAAGAATGTTAGCTGCTCTCGTGGCGAAAAAGTGAGGGGGTATTTCGCCATCCAGGTGCGTGCCACGCGGAAGCGGCGCTAGGTCCCTGGCGAAAAACCCACCGAGTTTCTCGCCACCCCTCCCCGTTTGTAGGGTGCTGCGAAAAGTTGATTGCGCGCTTGATTGGCAACAGGCAGGTGCTTACTTCAAAACCGCGTGCTTCAGTTCCAGTCGATCTTCGTCGCCCTTATCGGATATCGTCACTCGGCCAGACCAGGTAACTTCGCCCGCTTTGCAAATCCCCTCGGCTCCGCTTCGGCAATAGTAGAACGCGAGTGAAATGGTCAACGGGACTTCGCCCGTGTTCCCTTGCAGGGGCAGGGCGATTTCGAATTTCGACGACGCCGGCTCAACCGTCAGCCACTTACCAGCCGCCGCCGGGGATAGCAGTTTGTCGTCTTTCACGGCCTGCACGAAGTACCGCAGCGGGGCGCCCGGGTTCAGTTTGAAGTCGGCGGGCAGGGCCAGCTCGATCGCCACTTTCAATTCGTCTGCCGTGGGCTTGATGGTCGCCGCTTTGAAGACGAGACGCTTGCCGGAAGGTGCCGGTGGCGCGGGCGCTGGGGCGGGGACTTCCGGTGGCTTCAGGCCTTTCAATTCCAGCGCGATCACCTGCCCGTCGCGCGCGAGTTCGATGATGCGAACGGCATGATTGTTCGTGTCCGCCACATAGACTTGATCCCCCGCGATGCTCAACCCGCCCGGTTCGTCGAAACTCGTCCCGGCATTCCCTGCGCGACCATTGCCGGCCAGCGTGCGGATCATGGCTGTCTTCAGGTCGAACTCCTTGATCTTGCTGTTGTACGTGTCGGCGATATATAGCCGGCCGTCGCGAAACGCGACGCCCAGCGGATGTTGCAGTAGCGCTTGACCAACCGCTCCATCGCGATCGCCATAGGTGAACAGCCGATCGGCAGGCAACCGCGCGGTGCCGAGCACCGTCAGCACATCCTTCGTTGATCGCAGGGGCACTGCCCGAATGGAGCTCCCCTCGCTGTCCGCGACGAACAATAACTGTCCGTCGGTTGCCAGGCCGCTGGGCTGGGCAAAGGAGGCATAGCCCTTCTGCAGCTTGACGCGCGCCAGCAAGGGGCCATCGATAATGTCTTCGGCGCCATTACCCGCGAAGGGCAAAATCGCGCCGGCGGGCAGCGACATCCGCCAGATCTGATGACTGCCCGCCATCGCGACGTACAGGTTGTCGTCGTGCAGCAGCAAATCCCACGGACTGGCCAGCTTGATGCCGAGCGGATTGTTCGCGCCGCGCACGACAGGAATCTTGGATTGTTCGCCGGTCCCGGCCAGCGTCGTGACCCGCCGGTTCTTCAAATCGACCTTGCGCAGCAAGTGATTCTCGGTGTCCGCAACGAACAGGGTGTCGCCCTGCAAGGCCAGCCCCTGCGGATGATCGAACGACGATTGCTCATAAGTGCCATCGTTGCGGCCCAGCGCGCCGGAGCCAATCACGTCCAGCACTTCGCCGGTGAGCTTTGCGACTACGATGCGGTGATGGCCACTGTCGGCCACAAACAGCCGGCCGCTCTCGGCGTCCGCGAGTACTTTGCCCGGATAACGCAGCGGCAGGTCCGGCTTCGGCGGCCGAGCGGCGTCGAACCGCAGGGGCGTCTCGTCCAGCACTCGTTTGCGGCGATAGACGGGAATCGCTTTTTTCAAGAAGTCCGCCACCGTCTCGGCCGTGAACTCGCCCCGGTGATGGGCAATGAGATTTCCTTCGGGATCGATCACCCGCAGCGAGGGCCAGGTATCCACGCCATATTTCCGCCACAAGACCTGTTGCGGATCGTTGACGACGGGATGCTCGATATCATACCGTTCGACGGCCTCACCGACGTTCTTGGCGTCTCGCTCCGTCTGGAACTTGGCCGAATGGACGCCGATCACCACCAGATGCTCCGGAAACTCCTTCTCCAGCTTTTTCAACTCCGGCAGCACATGCATGCAGTTGATGCAGCAGTAAGTCCAAAAATCCAGAATGACGAACTTGCCGCGCAGCTCGCGCAGCTCGAGCGGCCCCGCCGTGTTCAACCACTCACCGCCGCCGTCCAGCGCGGGCGCGGGAAAGCGCGTGGTCAGCAGTTCCAGTTCCTGGGCCGCCAAGGGGGTGGCCGACAACGCTGCCGCCCACAACGCGAGCAGGCCTGCCGCCAACCGACCACGGTAGTTTCGCAAAATGGCAATCATCGTTCATTCCCAAAGTTGAAATCGGCGCCCCCGTCTTTCCAGGCGGTCGCTTCCACTGCTGATAACAGTTATCACTCCTTTTTCGCTCCCGGTCCAGATTCGCTAAGTCGATTCCTGCCAACATGTTACCAATTATTTATTAGCACATATTAACGACTTAGTGAACACGTCTGATAATAACTCGCCTGGGTGGTGGCCGCGGCGAGGAGTGCAGTCGTCAGCCATCTGCTTCGCGCTTGCCGCGACAACCCCATCCGTTCATCCGTATAGCGAAAAATAGCTGCGCACATTTTACGCATGTAGTGATTAGTTGTCAATCACGTGTTATCGAATACGCGTCGTCGTCGCCCGCTCAACTCACAATCCGCGCCATCCGACAAAGGCGGCTGGGCCGGGCTGTGCACCGCCCAACCGCCGGTCGAATTCAGAGGCTTAATACAACCACTCTTGATTGATGGTGGTCGGAGCTAGGAAGGCGGTTGTTTTGAACGCCGTGGAATTGCCGTACAGATTCAACTTGTCAGTGCCGGCTCCGCCGTCGAGCGAATGTGAGTTACGAGCCTTCGATTTGTAAAGGTTTAACGCGTCATCGCCCGTTCCCAGCGAAATGAATAGATCGTTGGCCGCCGAGCTGATGATGTTCACCGTGTCGATGGACTTCTCCGAAGTGATGGTAAAGTCGTCCACAACTTTGACATTCTTAAAGACCATCGAAGCCGAGTCCTTAATCGCTCCGCTGGTGGTGGCGCCAACTTTCGTCACGATCAGATCGTCGCTGATGATCGCATTGGTGACCATGATGCCATCGCGGCCTGAACCCGCATCGATATTCAAGTCCCGCGTAGTTTCAATGTTGTCCAGATAAACCTGGTCATTGCCGGAACCCAGCGTGATATAAATCTCGTCGTGGGCATCGATGTCGTACCATTCGGCGCTGCTGCCGTGAATGTTCACCACATCGTTGCCGCCATTCATGTTGATGAGGATGTCGTCCGTGTATCGCGCGTCGTTGAGCGTGAACGTGAACGACCCACCGACCTTGCCATTGATCTTGGTGGCCGAGCCCCCCTCCGTTTTGCCGATGACCTTGTAATGATCGAGCGAGGTCTGATAGATCTCGACGGAGTTGGAAGAATTGTCTCCGGTGACAACGAGGTCGCCATTCTTTAACTCGACCGTCACATTGCCGGCCATCAGTTCGCGGCGTTCGAGGTTTTCCAGTCCCAGCTTGGCCCGCGTGCTACGAGCGGGCTGCAACCGGGCCTGGCTTGATTCACGGGCGCGAGCGGTGCCGAGATTCGTGGACTGCAAAGTGGCGATCAGATTCTTCCACATGAGAGCATTCCTTCAGAGACGAGAGCGTTGGGTTCGGCCAACGACGTTGTTGGCCCGTTTTGTCGAGCGGCGGCGATGAACAAGGTTCATTGCCAGGCTCGACAAAGGGCTAACCGCCAACGGACTGCGTGACCCGCCAAAGAATTTGCGGACGCTTTTGAAGATTTTGCAAACTGAGTCATTGACACGACTTAGGCCGATCAGTCCCGTTCAGCGGACGCAGCCAGTTTGGTCCAGCACTCGCGAATCTGGGCCAGCTTGCGTTCCAAGGACCGGGGGGCGAGACACATTTGCTCCGAGATTTCGCTGCTGCTGTAACCTTCGAATTTGAGCGTGGCAATGCGGCGCTGCTCATCGCTCAAGCTACCCAGCAGGCGCTCGATTTCTTCTTCCACCGAGACGATATATTCAGGTGTCGGCTCGGCCCCCAGGAACTGAGCCAGGTTGTTGTTGTCGTCCCCCGCAAAGATCGATTCGCCTCGCACGTTTCCTGCGCCCCGCTTGGCTCGGTTCAAGTGGCGATGATGATCGATCAACTTTTGCCTGGTCATCGCGACGAGCAGCCGCCACAACTCGTCCCGGTTCCGGACGCTTTCCAGCCGCCCGGTCGTCGCTGCATCGCAGAAGTTGCGGAACACGCTGAGCGCGACATCCTCTTCATCGGCAACGCGCCGTTCACGCTCCCCCAGCCGGACCTTGGCGAGCGACGAGAGCCGTTCAAAGTACAACTGCCACAGTTGTTCAATGGCTTGCTGATCTCCCTGCTGCGCCGCTGTTAACCAACGGGTGACGGCGGGATTTGAGGGCGCATCCATGAAAGCTCTCAATTCTTCAGCCAGAGAACACAAGCATTGAAGATCACCACAATCGCCAGCAACAGGAGCAGCGCCGTCCAAGTATATTTCCAACGATATGGCGGCCGCCTGGGACTCGTCCATTGCCGGGCGACCGGCTTCAACACGGGTTCGGCGGCGAGCCGCTTTTTAGGGGACGGCTGCGGAATCGAAATTTCTTCGCGAGGCGCGAGTGGCGCCGCGGGATCGACGGGCAAACAGTCCTTCAAAGCTCGCACAACTTCGGCCATCGTCTGAAATCGATCCTCAGGCCGCTTGGCCAGCATTCGCGCGAAGGTGCTGTTCAGTTTTTCGCCGCTGATTTGACCGATCCGCCATTCATCGACGGCGAGATCGAGGCGGGGCGGCGGCTGCTGGCGATGCGCTTGCATGCCGCGGGGGACAGTTTCGCAAACGAACGGCGGCTGGCCCGTGAGCAAGAAATGCAGAGCGCAACCCAGACTGTAAATATCCGAGCGGGCATCGGCCTGGCGCGGGTCGAGGGCTTGCTCGGGCGACATGTAATCGACGGTCCCCATCAGCGTATGAGACTTTGTCAAACGCAAATCCGCTGTGCTCGAGGAAGACGGGCTCGTGGAAGACGGGCTGGTGGAAGACGGGCTGGTGGAGTTCGCCCAATTCGCGCGGGCCAGGCCCATATCCAGAATCTTCACCGTGCCATGCTGAGTTCCTTGATTGGTGGGCAACTCGCCAGGCGTCGGAGCAGTGGGAGGTATGTACAGCAAGTTGTGGGGTTTGATGTCTCGATGGATCACTTGCTTGTTGTGAGCATGCACCAATCCGCGAGCGGCCTGCAAAATGCAAAGCACGGCTGCCTTGGGACTGAGGGGCTGATTTTGCTGGATATAGGTGGACAGATCGACGCCCGGCACATATTCCAACACGAGAAACAGCAAGCCATCGATCTGGTGCGCGTCGTGCGCGATCACGATGTTCGGGTGGCTCAACCGCGCGGCAGTTTCCACTTCGCGGAGAAACCGCGTGACCAAATCGGGATGGAATGTGGCGGCCGCCGAGAGAACCTTGATCGCCACCTCGCGCTTCATTAAGCGATGTTCGGCCAAATAGACGACGCCCATGCCGCCTCGACCCAGCTCCCGCTGAATCTCGTAATCGCCCAAGGTCACGCCCGGCCGCAATTGCGGATGATCGAGAAGCTGGCTCTGGGACGAAGAAACTAGGGGTGGCGAAGTCGTTCGGTGCTGCGGATTCTGCGCAGCCCGCGTCAAGGCGGGAGAGGCCGAGCAAACTCGCCGGATCAAGTCGAGATGCTGCGGAAATCGAGCCTCGAACTCGCCGGCCACGGGACTCTGCCCCAGCCGGCGCCGATGCCAAATTTCAATCGCCAGCAGGTCTTCGAACAGTTCGCCGCGCGTGACCTCGTCAATCTTGGATAAGTAATCTTCGATTCGGCCAATCCGACCCTGGCGGCACTGATTTTCAAAAGCATCGCACAGCGCATCGCGCGAGTCCGCCGAGTCGAAAGGTGTCGTGGTCGGTGGTGGAGTCACCATCGCAGCAAGCTCGCTAGAGGCTCGATTGTTCTGTGTGCCAAGATTAACGCCTGTGGCACTCAAGATTGTAACAACCGACGCTCATTGAACGGGCGTGGGATGCCGCTGGATCAATGACGCCGTACTCATTTCGGCCAAACGCCATCGACAATCGGTCGCAATACGAGCTTGCTCGGGTCGAGCGTGACGTGTTTCACGCGCTGGCGCTTCCAGGTGTAGGTGATGTGGACCAGGCCGTCGGTGGATTGAATGACGGCGGGGTACGAATATTCGCCGGGCGTGTTTTCGAGGACGGCGGCGGCTTGCCAGGTTTTGGCATCGTCCGAAACAGCGACGTTCAGCGGGCTGCGGCCGAGGCGGGTGTGGTTGTAGACGAGCAGGTGGCGGCCATCTTTCAAGGTCACGCCGTCGATGCCGGAGTTGGGGTTCACCAAGTCCATTGGCTCGAACTGGCTCCAGGTTGCGCCTTGATCCGTGGAACTCGCTTGTAAAATCTTTCCCGGCGTGCGGGTGCGGCAGAGGATCTGCAAACCGGTTTTGGTCTGCAGGATGGTGGGCTGAATGGCGTGTTGGGTTTTGCCGTCGCAGAGAGATTCGGTCTTCTGCCACGTCAGGCCCGCGTCTTTAGTTGACTCGATGTGAACTTGCCAGCCAGCATGTTCGGTGCTGCTGCCGCAGAGAAGCGTGCCATCCTTCAGCAGCACGGGCTTGTTCTTGATTGGCCCGAGAATGCCGCTGGGGAGCTTTTCTGCTGGCCCCCAAGTTCGCCCGCCATCTTCGCTGCGAATCAACTGGCCCCACCAGGTGCTCGGGCTGGGACCCACTTTGTAGAAGAGCAACAGCGAACCAGGGCGATCTTTCGTTCCCGGCATTTGAAATAGCACCGGGTTCCAGCAAGGGAGTTGCTTCCCTTCGGCCTGCTTGCCGTTGGCCAGTTCTACCGGCCTGGTCCAACCCTCCTTCGTATGCCGCGCGAACCAGATACCCACATCGGCAGCGCTCTCGCGCGTCCCGCCAAACCAGGCGGCGACCAGTCCCTCCTGGGTTTCCTCAAGCGTCGAGGCATGGCACTGCGGATGAGGCGGTTCGGTATAGATCATCTCCGCAGCGATCACGCCCGTCGGCAAGTCGGCCGCTTGGACGACCTGAAGATGCGGAGCGAGGGCCATGAACAGTCCGACGAGAAACCCGCCGCCGGTGAATCGCATGATTTGGCTCCAGCCTGTAGCACCGGTCACGGCTCCGACGACGTTGAGGACTTAGACCAGACCCTTCTTCACAGCCCAAACCGCGGCTTCGGTGCGGTCGCCCGCTTCGAGTTTGCGGAGGATGTTCTGCACATGTTCCTTCACGGTCTCGATGCTGATTTCGAGCGAACGGCCGATCTCGCGGTTGCTCAGACCAAGGGCCACATGCCGCAGCACTTGCACTTCGCGGTTGGTGAGCGGAATGTCTTCGTCGTACGTGGGCCGGCGGCGAGCCATCGTATTGCGCACACGGCCAAGGATGCTGTCAGCTTCGGGGGGCAAGCCGGTGTGCGCGCGATTGATGGCGCCCAGGATCGCATCGCGAGTGGAGTCTTTAAGCAAGTAGCCGGCCGCGCCCAGGGCGACCGCCCTCGCCACATAGGTCGCATTGTCATGCCCGGTCAACATCACCACTTTAGTGCGCGGACTGCGGTCGATAATTCGCTCGAGCGCTTCCAAGCCATCGGTCTCCGGCATGCGGACATCGAGCAGCACGACATCCGGGTGGTGCTTCACCGCTTGTTCGATGGCCTGATTCCCGGTCGCCGCTTCCGCGACAACCTGAATATCCGACCCCTCAAGCATCGACTTGACCCCGGTAC
>JAYTUF010000793.1:0-3902 GCA_043744755.1 Anatilimnocola sp. | reverse complement strand
TCGGCGGGAGCCTCGCCCTCCCTGGGTAACGGTCGGTATTATAGACAGCCTTCCTTCCGCACAGTGACGCAGGAGACGGACGGTGCGCATCTTTCTCGCGGGGATCATGCAGGGCTCGCACCTGGGCGCTGTCATGCACTATCAGGGTTATCGCGCGCAGTTGCGGCAATTGCTTGAACAGCATTTGCCGGCCGCGGAAGTCTACGACCCGCTGGCCGATCATGAGTTGTCGCTCGATTACACCGATGATCGCGGTCGCGAGGTGTTTCTCTTTCACAATCGACTGTGTGGGCAGATTGATGTGCTGATTGCCTTTGTGCCGGAAGCCTCGATGGGCACGGCGATCGAAATGTGGGAGGCCTGGCGGGCGAATCGCGTGGTGATTGCCATCAGTCCGCTGGCGCTCAACTGGACGATCAAGTATTGCAGCCATCTGGTCTACGCCGATTTGGAAAGCTTTCAAGCAGACCTGGCCAGCCGGCGATTGTTAAAGCGAATTGCAGAGATTCAAGCCAATTTAGCCCCTGGGACAAATCCGGCGGCCATGCCAGAATGAGTGGATGCACCATCTGCTCGATCCCAATCCCGCGCTGCTCAAACAATGGCTGATCGCTCATGGTCATCCCGCCTATCGCGGTGCGCAAGTTCGCAAGTGGCTGTTTGAGCGGCGGGCGAAAGATTTCGGCGACATGACGGATCTGCCGAAGAGGCTCCGAGATGAACTGGCGGCTGACTGGCAACTTTGGACCGCCAATATCGTCCGCCATCAGCAATCGCCGGATGGCACCGAAAAATTACTGCTCGCACTTCCGGGCGGCGGACGGATCGAATGTGTGCTGCTTCGCGATGGCGACCGCCGCAGCATTTGTATTTCCAGCCAGGTGGGCTGCGCGATGGGCTGTGTTTTTTGCGCGAGCGGACTGGATGGCGTGGAGCGGAATCTAACCGCGGCCGAGATCATCGAGCAGATGTTGCTCCTGCAGCGACTCTTGCCCGTTGAAGAACGATTGAGTCATATCGTCGTCATGGGAATGGGCGAACCGCTGGCGAATCTCGATAACGTGCTGGCTGCGCTGGATGTGGCCACCGAAGATGATGGGCTGGGGATCAGTCATCGGCGAATCACGATTTCAACCGTTGGATTACCGGCGCAACTGCATCAACTGTGCGAGCGGAACGCCCGCTATCAACTGGCCGTTTCGCTGCACGCTCCCAACGATGAATTGCGGAATGAGATTGTGCCTGTCAACAAGAACATCGGGCTGGCCGAGATCATTGCGGCGGCCGATCGATATTTTGAAGTCTCCGGCCGGCGATTGACGTTTGAATATGTGTTGCTGGCGGGCATCAACGATCAACCGCAACATGCGAAGCAACTCGTCTCGTTACTCGCCCGGCGAACGGCGCTGCTAAATGTGATTCCTTACAATCCGGTCGCCGGACTGCCTTATCAGACGCCGTCGGCGACTGCGGTTAACCGCTTTCGCGACATCCTGCTCGAAGGGGGCATCAATATTAAATTCCGACAGCGTAAGGGGGCGGAGATTGAAGCGGCGTGTGGACAACTTCGCCGATCAACGCCGCCGCTGGTTTCGCTTGGAAACTCGCCGTAGCAGAATTCGCCAGAATTCTGACGAATTGCAAAATGACATCGTTTGCCGATTCGGTCGGAATTCTGGCGAATTCCGCTACTGTTAACTGGATTGTTATCCAGCCGTTTACGTTGCGGTACTTAATCAATAGGTTTGAAGCACACGCCCAGGTTGTTCTTGCAGGATCACGATTCGTCATGCGTTATCAGCACGTTTGTTTGGAGTCCTTCGGTTGTTCGCTGCCAGAAGAAGTACTGAGCAGCGAAGAGATCGAATTTCGCCTAGCGCCTCTCTACCAGCGGTTGCGCTTGCCCGAAGGCCGACTGGAACTGATCAGTGGCATCCGCGAGCGACGCCTTTGGCCGCGCGGGATGCGGCCGAGCGAACAAAGCATCGTCAGCGGTCAGCGGGCGATTGCCGCGGCGGGCATTGATCCGCGGCGGATCGGCGCGCTCGTGCATGGGAGCGTTTGCCGCGATTATCTCGAACCGGCGACGGCTTGCCGGGTGCATCATCATCTGGGTTTGTCGGATCGCTGCCAGACTTACGATGTTTCCAACGCTTGTCTCGGTTTGCTTTCCGGCTTGGTGCAAATTGCGAACTTGATTGAACTCGGACAAATCGAAGCGGGGTTGGTCGTCGGCACGGAAGACAGCCGGCATTTGCTCGAAAGCACGATTGCCGCCCTCAATGCTGATACGACTCTAACTCGCGAGAGCCTGAAATTGGCAATTGCTTCGCTCACCATCGGTTCCGCAAGCGCCGCGATTCTGCTCACGCACAAGAGCCTTAGCAAGACTCAGAATCGCTTGAATGCCGCGGCGATTCGCTCGCACTCGCAACACTACCACTTGTGCGAAGGAGGGATGCAGACTGCGGAAGGGAATTCGGCACTCTTGATGCAGACTGATTCTGAAAAATTGCTGGCCGCAGGTCTCGCCATCGGCAAGGCGACGTATCTCGACTTCATCGCCGAGAGCGGCTGGAGCAGCGACGACATCCAGCGCTCGATCTGCCACCAGCTCGGCGGCACGCATCGCAAGCTGATGCTGGAATCGCTGGAGCTTTCGCCCGAACGCGATTTCTGCACGTTCCCCTGGCTGGGCAACACCGGCAGCGTCGCCTTGCCCATCACCATGGCGCTGGCCGTCGAACGCGGCTTCATTCAATCGCAAGACCACGTAGCCATGTTAGGAATCGGCAGCGGCCTCAACTGCGTGATGCTGGCGGTGGATTGGCAGCGAACATTGGTTGATCCAGGACAATCCCCGCAGCGCGCCGAGCAACTTGCTGCCATTTCTTAGCCTTGATACTTTGACGCAGATTTCGCATGCCCACTGTCTATCTCGAAACTTCCGTCATCGGATACTTGGCTTCACGGCGAAGCGCCGATATCGTGACCGCCGGCAAGCAGCAAATTACACATGATTGGTGGAACATCCATCGCTCAAGGTTTGCACTGTTTGTTGCCCCTCCGGTGCTCGACGAATGCTCTGCAGGCGATCCGACTGCCGCGGCGGAGCGACTCGTTTTTGTGGCTGGGATCACAGTACTGGTAATTTCACAAGCCGCGCAGGAACTTGCTAGCGAACTTATGCTTAGCGTTCCCCTACCCAAAAAGGCGCAAGTGGATGCCTTGCACATTGCAATTTCTGCCACGACGCAGATGGATTATCTGCTAACCTGGAATTGCAAGCATATCGCCAATCCATCGCTTCGGCGTAGAATTGAAGAAGTAATCAATGCGGCAAAATTAGTTCCGCCTGTGATTTGTAGTCCGCAGGAGCTTGTTAATGTATAACGATCCAATCGTGGAAGAGATCCACAGAATTCGCGAAGAAATCGCGAAGCGTTTCAATTACGACTTGAACGCCATCTGCGAGGATATGCGCGAGCGTCAAGCTCAGCGCGAAAAAACATCTGCCATGCCAACTCCGCAACGAGAAGACGCCTCTCCTCGCCCCACCGAAGCCGCGTGAAATCGATCAAGCCAACTCAAACCCCGGCATGGTCCCGCTGCTGCTGCCGAAGGTGTCGATCTCGAGGCCCAGGCGCTGCAGCATTTGCACATACAAATTGCACAGCGGCGGGTTCTTCTTTGGGTCGAAGGCCAGATGCTGGCCGTGGCGGAAGCCGCCGCCAGCGACGAGAATCGGCATGTTGATGTTGCTGTGGCTGCTGGCGTTGCCCAGGTTGCTGCCGAAGAGGACGGTGGTGTGATCGAGCAGGTTGTGTTCGTTTTCTTCGCTCCCTTTGAGCCTGCCCAGTAGCTCGCCGAAGAGCTTGAACTGTTCGAGCTCGATGATCTTG
>JAYTUF010000792.1:0-3907 GCA_043744755.1 Anatilimnocola sp. | reverse complement strand
CTGGCCGACGTTTTGTCGCGGCTGGGGCAAGTTGCCCTTCGATCGGAGCGGCACCGATCTTACCGCCCACGCGATCCGCGCCCTGCACGTTTGGGAACCGCTTGATACAAATCGTATTCCAGCCGCCATCAAACGTGGCTTTCGCTACCTGTCGAAGAAGCAACACCCCGACGGCAGTTGGTCCCCGCTCTGGTTCGGCAATCAGGATCATCCTGAGGAAGACAACCCCATCTATGGAACGTCAAAAGTCCTGTTGGCATACCGCGATACGGGCCGCATGAGCGACCCTGCCGCTAGGCGCGGCATCGACTGGCTTTGGCAGCAGCAAAACACCGATGGCGGTTTCGGCAGCAGCATCGAAGAAACCGCGCTGGCGATTGAGGGTTTAATGGCTGTGCCCGATCGCAAGGCGAATGCGGCGGCCATTGATCGCGGCCTGGACTGGCTGGTCGAGCGGGTCGAGAGAAACGAGCACCGGAATAGCTCGCCTATCGGTTTTTACTTCGCTAAGCTATGGTACTATGAGGAGTTGTATCCGCTGATCTTTACGGTAAGTACACTAGGTCAAGCCCTGCTTAACAACTCGCCTGCCCTGCCCACGACTCAAATCCCGCCATTGCCCACCTCAAGGTCCGTTCACCTTTGATTCGCGCCGACACCTGAGGAACCCGCCTTGTCCACCGCAAGCTCCGCTCCGCTCACCACTGCCGACGTGCCCGCCCACGCGCATCTCAGCGACTCGCCCGTGGTCCACGACGAACATATGCCGCCCGAGATGCCACCCGAACTGGCCGCCCCACGGCGCAGCAAACGCCGGCAGACGTCGCATTTGAAATTGGTTCCACCCACGAAGGAACAACGGGCCGCGTTGCAGGCGCAGTGTGGCGTGGTGACTGCTGGACTCGATAAAGCGAACCCCCTGACCATCGACCAGATGGAAGTGATCGCCCGCAAGTTGCTCGCCGATAACGATTTGCCCGAAGGCTACTTGGGCTGGGTGATGGTCGTTCTTTCCAGCGAGTTCTGGCGCGATCAGGTTGCCGCGACTGATCCTTCCCGCCGCCTGTTCCTGCTGCCGCATTGCTTGAAGCACGCCGAAGGCTGCCCAGCCGACTATGACGAATATGGCCTGGAGTGCAAAACGTGCGGCGCGTGTAGCATTGCCGATTTTCGGGCGGAAGCGGAACAAATGGGCTATAAGGTGCTCGTCGCCGAAGGCTCGCCCATTGTGCTGAAGATTATTGTCAGCGGCCATGTCGATGCCATCGTGGGCGTGGCCTGCTTGAACGTGCTCGAAAAGGCCATTGACAAGATTCTGCTCGCGGGCATCCCCTGCATGGCCGTGCCGCTGCTCTCCAGCGACTGCCGAAATACGAGCGTCGATGAAGAGTGGGTCATGGAGATGATCCGCGTCAAACCGGCCGCTCCCGCTCAGCAAACGCGGACCTATGTTCACCTGCTCCGATCCGCGGCCAACCTGTTCAAACCGGAAGAGCTCGAACGCCTAATCCCGCGGCTGCGTGGCAGTGCTCGCTTGCTGCCCGGACAAGATCCCGCCGCGCTCGATCCGATTGCCGCGACCGAAATGATCGCCCACGATTTTCTCGCCAAGGGGGGCAAGTATTCGAGACCGTTCATCACGCTTGCCATGCACGATGCGTTGACTGGCGGCAAAGGCACGTTAGCGAATGGCTCCGAACACTTGGCCGCCATCCCCGATGCGGTCCGCCGCGCGGCCCTGTCGATTGAAGCTTTTCACAAGGCCTCGCTGGTACACGACGATATCGAGGACGCCGACGCCTTCCGCTATGGCGAAGAAACGGTTCATCGCCGCTTCGGCATTCCCACGGCGA
This sequence comes from Anatilimnocola sp., assembly GCA_043744755.1. Classification (GTDB taxonomy): domain Bacteria; phylum Planctomycetota; class Planctomycetia; order Pirellulales; family Pirellulaceae; genus Anatilimnocola. The sequence goes on along the minus strand of JAYTUF010000792.1, from coordinate 2,054 downwards.
TCAACGTGGGCGATTATCTGATCGGGCTGGGTTATCGTCTCGTCAGCAAAGAATCGGCAGCGCTCGGTGCGGGTGCCGTAGCAGACATTCTCAATTGCCTCGCCGATGCTCACTTGCGTTTGAGTGAAGGACAGGGGGCGGAACTGCTGTGGCGCGATGCCCGCGATAAGCGACTCAAGCCTATCGACGCATTGAAAATCTACGCTCTAAAAACTTCCCCCGCGTTTGAAGCCGCGCTGTTCAGTGGCGTGCGCTTGGCTGGTCCCGCGGAAGCGTATGCCGAACCGATGAAGCAATTCGCCCGCAACTTGGGCGTGGCGTTTCAGATTCTCAACGACCTGAACGACTGGGACGGCGACAATCATAACAAGCTCTCGGCCGGCGGCGACACGCTCGGCGGCCGACCCACGGTTCTCTGGGCACTCGCCCTCGAAGGACTTTCCGCTGCGAAGCAAGAAGAACTACTGTCGCTGGCTGCCAACGATCAACTCGATGCCTCGCACCGCCTCGGCCGCGTGCGGCAGTTGTATACGGAAGCGGGGGCCTTCGATAAAGCCGCGCGGCTAATCGAAAAACACCGCGAGCGAGCCGAAGCGATTGCCGACGAGATTCAGCCTGAAGATCTGCGGCGGCTGTTGTATTACCTGATCGACAGCGTGCTGGATCATGCGACCACCGCGAGTGCGCAACCGGCAGTGCTGCAAATTACCCAGCAAAAGTAACGATTCCGAAGGGTCTGCTGGGCGGACCATAATCCGCGACGCTCTCATGCCTGATCACGAAGTCAGCAAAATCCCCGACCTGCACGAGCTGGTGGCGATCTTTTTTGCTGACCTGGGCGCGCTCGGTCAATTCGAGTCCGTGTTGCCGCGACAGATCCCTCAGGTCTATCGCGAACTCCTCGCGCATCACTCGCACATGACCGTCACGGTCGAGCGATTCCACGAAAGCCCGGTCGATGTCGTGGTGCTCGACCGGCAAAACACCGGCCGGCATTACAGTCGCAAGATTCTCCTCACGCGGCAATCCGACGGCCGCGTCGTGCAGTTCGGCATCGTTCGGCTCGACTTCAACTGCGTCAGCCAGGCCGTGCGCGACGAAATTCAGCGCGAACAAACGCCGCTAGGACGTGTCCTGATTAATCACAACGTCCTACGCGAAGTGGAACTAAAGCAACTCTACCGAATCGCTTGCGGCCCGGAACTGGCCGCTCATTTCCAACTCCCGCCTAGCAGCGAAGTCTTCGGCCGCACCGCCCTCATCTACTGCGACGGCGAACCGGCGGTGGAGTTGCTGGAAATTGTGGTGCCGTAGCGTCGGCTAGGCAACGGCCTTTTCAGCGATATCACCGCCTGGCATAAGCGCGAACGTGAAAATGTTTTTTCCATTATGCTCGATGCAAACCGGATCACCGGCTTGAGCGAACTTGGCCGCTTCCTTTGCGAGGCGAATTGCATCCTCCAAATTGTCAGTGGAATCAAATGTATCCTCGGAGTTTTCGTAGTTAATGTAATATTTCGGCATTAAACTCTCCTTTAGAAACTGAATAACTCATCGTGAAAGTCTAGGCTCGGTCAATGTAAATCCAGAGGTGCTTCAAGGCGGCTTGCGCGTCAACGTCGGTAAATTGCTATGGGTTCGCGATTGCCTGCATGACTTTCGCTAGCTGCGTCGCCGCATCTGCTGGGCTAACAGCCTTCGATTCAAAAGTTCCCGTTGCAGTATTTTGGAGGCCCAACGCAGTGAAAAAGGGAACGACATGTTTGTTTCGCAACGAAGATCCCTTGTCATTGAAATACGAGATTCGCACGATCACGCGCCACATAGGGCAGGCTCCAAGGGTCTCCGCTTGTTGTATCCTCCAATCTCTCACTCAAGCATCAAGGCGTCAATATCGAACGCTTGAGCCGGTCATCCCCTAACACGTTTCCTTCATTCCCGGCACAATGATTTGATCTCTCCACTCCGCAATCCGCACCCCCCAATCCACACTTCCCTCATGTCCCTCTTTGCCGATCTCACCTGGCGTGGTCTCGTTCATCAAACCACGGCCG
>JAYTUF010000791.1:0-3910 GCA_043744755.1 Anatilimnocola sp. | reverse complement strand
CTGCGGACCGATTTCGGCGGCAGCTCGCCCGGCTGGGGATATTCCGAATCGCCCCTGGTGGTTGATGACATGCTGGTCGTCACGCCCGGCGGCAAAGGGGGCACGCTGCTCACGCTCAACAAGTTCACCGGTAAGCCGATCTGGCAGAGCAAGGGTGTGACGGAAGGAGCGCACTATTCATCGCCCGAAGTCGCGATCATCGATGGTACGCGGCAGATCGTGCAGTTCGCCAACAAGAGCGTCTTCGGCGTGACGGTGAACGAAGGCAAACCGCTGTGGAGCTATTCCGCCGCGGCCAACGGCACCGCGAACTGCTGCTCGCCCATCATTGCCGGGAATCTGGTGTTCGCTTCGAGTGGCTACGGCACCGGAGGCGGCCTCGCGAAGATCACGGCGGCCGGCAGTGCGCAGCAGGCGGAAGAGGTTTACTTTGAAAAGAAGCTGGCCTGTCATCATGGCGGCATCGTCAAGGTGGGGGACCACATGTATAGCAACGGCGGCGGCTCGCTGACCTGCATGGACTTTGCGACGGGTGAAATCAAATGGCAATCGCGCGGCCCGGGCAAGGGCTCGCTCTGCGTCGCTGACGGCATGTTGTACATGCTGGGCGAAGGACACGAAGTGGCCCTGGCCGAGGTCTCCCCCGAAGCCTACCGCGAGCACGGCAAGTTCCGCATCCAAAGCCACGGCAAAAGCGCTTGGGCTCATCCTGTCGTCGCCGGCGGCAAGCTCTACCTCCGCGATCAGGAATCGCTGACGGTGTACGATGTGAGGGCGAAGTAGGCAATAAGTCGTCAACGAACCGTGGGGCAAGTTTCTAACTTGCCGATCGAATGGAATACGCCGTCGCATTTGCCGTTTATGGTCGCAAAGGCTGAACTTCAACCACTCCGCCTGGCTCCACGTCCACTAGTAACCTATACCCAGCAAGCAAAATCATTCCGACCAGTGCCTCGTCGCCGACGGCGGAAACCATGACTCCGCGCGACATTCCATCCCAGGTTACTTCGGCTCCGTAGGTATCGACGTGTCGAACGGATCCGTCCGCCAGAATCGCGCTGCCGCCTGATCGCTTAATAAGCCCCAAGGCTGCAACTGTCGCTAGTGGTAGCATGAGTGAACCGGTGAATCCGGTATCGATCAAGGCGTCGACCTCGATCTCGATGCCAGTCGGTCCCCTTACGTTCAGCCGCAATAATGCCTCCAAGCGAGCATTGACGCTCCCGGGAATCATCCCACACCGCCTGCGGTCTGTTTGCGCATTCGATAGGCGGTCGCCTGGCCAGCTCGCATCAACCAGATCCTGGCTGCGGGCAGTCGAGCCAGCAACCGACCCGTGGCCAGGTAGTCGTCGGGGTCAATCTCATAACTGCCTGACTGAATATCGATGGCTACGAACTTGCCGTCGTCTTCAAGCTGAAGTATCGGCCGGACATAGCGGTCAAACGCCTCTTGCCCTCGGCGTGCATCTTCAACGAGGTTGTCAGTCTGTTTCCCAGCGACCATTTTTGATCCTCCGCAATTGTGAGGGACTACAAACCTACTTCACCTTGCAATGGCTCAAAGCCAGCAAGGCGAAGCAGGTGCAGAGGTTGGCGTCACCTTCCATCCACTGGGCATTCTCGTTGACCCAGGCACCGTCCTCGCGCTGGCGGCTGGCTAGTTCTTCCACCAGTTCTTTCCGCCAATCGTGTTCGACGCCTTTGGCATCCTTGATGGTCGCTTCGCCCATCACGTCCAGCGACTTGGCGAAGGTCTGATAGTAATAGTACAGGCCGGAGCTCCCCATGCCGGGATTACTCTTCAAATCATAGTTCTTGCCGATCCAACCGACCGCGGCTTTGACGCGCGGATCGTCGGCCTTCACACCCGCGAAGAGCAGGCTCTTGAGGCCCGCGTAGGTCATGGTGCCATAGCTGCGGAGGCCGCCGTTGGGAGCGAGTTCCTTGCTCTCATCAATAGCAGCGCCCGTGTAATAGAAGCCGCCGTCGTTGACCAGTGCGGCATAGGGCGTGGTGTTGTGCGGCGATTCCAAGTTCTGGCAGCGCGAAACGAAGATCATTGCATTTTGAATCGCCTGATCGTCGGCGCTGGTCCCGGCAGCCCGCAGCGCTTCGACCATGAAGGCCGTGTTGGAAAGATCGGGACGACCCTTGGCTGGGCCATAGCCGCCGCCGCCGAACGAAGCACTGTCCTTGTCATGGCCATCTTCGCCGTCGAACTGATTCGACTTGATGAACTTATCGGCGTCTTTCAGAATCTTGTCGTACTTGCCGGACTTGTTCGCCTGGGCGAGCGTGACCACGGCGAGGCACGTTTCATAGTTTATGAAGCGGCTCTTGAGTGAATGAATTGCACCGCTTTCCTGAACGCACGATTCCAACACTTTCAGTCCCTTGCCCACGGCTGGGTCTTGCGGCGTGAGACCATTTTGTAGCAGCGCCGAGATAGCGAGCGCCGTCACGCCAATGCCCGCCTGCCGCGAGAACGAGCCGTCCTCGGCCTGGCCCTTGGTCTTCAGGAATTCCATTCCCTTGGCGACGGTTGCGGATAACTTTTTCGGGTCAGCAGCGGTTTTCACATTCTTCTTCGGCGATTCTTTTTCTTGCCCCCAGCCAATCGTAGGCAGGCGAGTCGCACCAGCAATTGCCAAGCCCGTGAGTCCTGCCAAGAACGTTCGCCGCTGGAGTTGAGTCGTATGCATGACCGGGAATTCCTGAGAAGTTCATGAAAGTATGAAGCGCTGCGCCTCAAACTAGCACATTTCGCGCCTGCGAGACAATTGATTCGGATCAAAGAGCCGCGCACGAAGTAAGCGATTTTCTAGTTGTGCGGCGCTCACTTCGCGCGCGGCTCCTTGAAGCGTGTCGAGCACTACGACATCCGTGCTGCAAGTTTCGACACGTCGCGAGCTACCGCCGTTCAATCGACCAATCGCTGAACGCCACGCTCTTCAGTAGTCGATTGTGCATCTTTTCGTTGAAGATCGTCAACAGTTCGGACTTGAGGTAGCTCAACGCCGGATCGGACAGATGTTCCGGCTCTGCGCGCTGCACCAGCGAGAGCACCGCATCGCGGAGGCGAGTTTCGTACTTAGGCATCGCCCCCATGAACTCTTCCTGCTTCGTTTCGGCCACAACGCCAATCAGATGAAATCGCACCAGCAGTTGGCCTCCATCGTCGGGCAACAACCGGGTGACCTTGAACTTCCCCAAGTCCACTTCAGCAAAGGCCTGCGGGTTTCGTTTGAGATGTTCGTCTTCGAGCAGCTCCATCAGCTCTGGCACTTCCAGCCCCGCGACTTGCACGGGCGCGCTGCCGCAACCGCCGAGAAAACCCACCAACAGGCAGAGAGCAAACAAGATGCTAGTGCGAACGATCACGGCGAATTCTCGCGAGCCTGAACTACAGAGACCGACCATTAACAACCTACGTCGCACGCCATACCATGCATGACGAACTAGTTGACAAAGTTCCGTTGATTCCGATCATGCCGATCGCGCGGCTGCGCGCTGCAGCATCCTAGCGGTTCTCGCGGGTGACGACCCGGCCATTGACGGGTTGCTACCACCGCAGCGGTTTCTGCCACGCTTCCTTCAGCGCCGCGAGATCAGCGTCGATCAGCAGTTGAGTCTTCCCCGCGATCTGCAACCGGCCGCTGTCGGTCACTTCGCCGATGTGAGCATGGGGCAGTCCTTTCAGCGTGGCTTCAAAGGCAGCTTGTTTGCCTTGCGCCACTTCCACCAGAAATCGTGTGTTTGATTCACTGTAGAGCAGCACGCTTTCGAACTGCTCGCCGCGCTCGGCGGCGGGGACATCGGTGGGAACTTCCGCAAGTCGGATGCGAGCGCCGCATGCGCCGGCGAAAGCCATTTCAGCGATGGCGACGGCCAGGCCACCTTCGCTCAGG
>JAYTUF010000790.1:0-3921 GCA_043744755.1 Anatilimnocola sp. | reverse complement strand
GCGCTCGGCCATGCGGAATGACGACATCGTCTTCCCAGCCGACGGGAATTTCACGATTCTGTTGATTGCCATAATTCCGCCCCCGCTGATCGGGCTTGCCAGTCCGCCCATAGCGAGTCGCCCAGCGAACCTGACCCGAAACAGCATCGACCGCGAATACAACGCCGGTGCCGCAGGTCAGATACAGATCGCGGCCGTCGAGAGCCGGCACGATCGTCGCCCACGGATTGCAGCCCTTCGACGGTTCATCGCACAAGTAGCTCTTCCAAACCGTCGGCATGTACTTGCCCTCTTTGCTCAAGCGGGCGTCTTCCATCGCATACAGCCAGATCGCGCCACCATCGCTTACCGGTGCGATGATTAAATTGCCGAAGCCAATCGGCGCGCCGAGGAAACCGACGTCCTGCGAGCCTTCCTTATCTTCATCACTGGCCGCTCGCCGACCGGCCGCTTTGCCAGAGCTAACATGATAGGCAGCCAGGAAGTTGCTCCGCGTCCGCCGCGGCGTGACGTTCCACTGCCAGGGCCTGGATAGGAGTGCCTGGCCGGGAACCTGCGGGCTATCGGCGTCGAACTGCTTGCCCTCGATGCTATAGACCAGGCCATTGTGCAGCGACATCGCTTGATGCACGCGGTCGCCGAACAGGAACACCTCGGCCGCCGTGCGCGGGTCGGTCGTAGCACCCGCGACCATGCCCCCCTGCATCTGCATTCGCGACATGTCGGCCGTCTGACCGTCCATGGCGTATTCGTTTTTCATGAACGTCAGCCAAGCTGGGCCGTTCTCGACGGCCGCGACGTTGAAGGCCGCCAGTTCATCAGCAGTCTTGACCACCACCAAGCCTTTGTCGAACAGCAATTGCGAAGTCGGCATCCAGCGATTCTGCCGCCATTGCGACACCAGCGGATCTCGCGGAATGAGGGCGATGTTGCGGCCGGGCAGATTGAAGGGCCGGCCGTGCAAGCCCATCGCGCCCATCATTCCACCCCAGGGATTCTGCTGCATGCCATCGCTGGCGGCCATGGGGAACTGATAGACGAAGGCCTCGGTCAGCGTGCGGGCGGTAGCTTCGCTGGGAAGCGACCGCATGTGACCGTTGCGGGAAGGTCCGCCGAGCAGCATGGGCCAATTCTCGGTCGCGGTGCCGGCTGTCACCGCTTGTTTTGTGGCTAGCGAGACGTCGGCCAGGACGAGATCGAACACTTCGCTCGTCGGCCGCTGCCCGCCGACGGTTGCGAACCGCGTGAGCCAATGCCCGGCGGCATCACGGTCCCCCATGCGAGCGCTCGCGACGCCGAGCCGCATCAGCACTTCGCTCATCGGCATCGAGGGATCGGGGTGCTGCTCGACGATTTTCGCCAGCAACCGGCTGGCCCCGACAAAATCATGTCGATCCAGCGCGAGGCAGGCCAGCTTATAGGCCGCATCATCGCCGGCGGAACTCATGAAATAACGACGCACGACTTGGGCCAGCGCATCTTCTTCGTCCGCGGCGGTAAGTTTGGACAGAATCAATTCCGCTTGGCCATCGGCGGAGAGGCGGTAGGTGCGGAGCGCTGCGGGCGGCAGCGTGGTGATCGTGCGTTCGACCTCTTCCGCGAGCGACGTATAGAACCTGCCATCGCGGGTCATCAGCGTATCGCCCGCTTCGTCCAGCACTTTCTGCCAAAGCACGGTGGCCAGATCGAACCGGCCATCTGCCACGCAAATCTCGGCTCGCTTCAAGAGCCGCTGCTGTTCGGGATCGGTCTTGAGCGGTGCGCCGCCGGGGAACTTCTCTTCGGAGATGTCCTTCATCGCTTCGGCGGCATCATCGCCGGCCTTCGCCCGGTCGGCAGGTCCCAGCCCCGCGCGTTTGATGAACGGCAGGGGAACAGGTTGCGCATCCGCGGGCAAACCCTGCACCAACAATAGGAAGACCAGCGCCAGGATTGACGGACCATATTTCCGTATTTGTTTGGCCATCTCAAAAATCCTTGATTAGCGTCCCCAACCAAACCACCAGGCCAGCAATTGCTCGGAGCAGAGCACGAAGACCACGCCCCATAGCAGATACCACCAAACTTCCGAGTTCGAGCCCGTGCTATCCAGCCCACCCAGTTTCTCGGCAGTGATGATCTCAATCTTCGCATCGCCGAAGTTCTTCTTCAGCGTGGGGAGATCAACCCGTTTCAAATCACCTTCCGTGGGATCAACATTGGCAGCAAACAGCACACTCTCCGGCGCAGCATCCCGCCGCGCGAGCTTCAGTTCATAAAAGCCTTGCAGATCAGTGGCCGGGTAATCGAGATGCCAAACGGTCTGCTCCCCTTCTTTCTCGCCCGCCGTCGCTTGCACATTCGCTTTGCGTTCGCGCGGGCCAACGAGGGCGGCGTCAATTTCGTACCGCGTCAAATCCAGCGTTTGATGAATGGGCTGCGAAACCCGCAACAGGCCGCGGTCGCCTCGATCACCCGAGAGATAGCGGACCATCTCTTGCATTACAATCAAATAACTGGGATCGCTGGTCCAGTTCGTCCAATCCGCATCAGCCGGAACGGAACTCACCACGACTCGTCCCTTGCCAAACGATTTCTCGGCAATGGCCGGCGATTCATCGGGGTCATTGAGCTTCGCGGGAACCGAAACTTCGCTCCCCAGTTGCTCCTTCTTCACACTCGCGCCCCACCAACGGAACAGCTTCACGTTATCGAGAAACGGATTGTTCTGCCCGGCGAAAACCTTCAACACTTCATGGTTCGTCTGCTCGACACGCAACAGCGCCCAGGTCTGATCAGTTTCATCACCCTTGATGTTTTCGAGCTTCAGGGGTGACAGTCCTGCCCCATCACGAAAATAGTGCTGGTTGAAAAAACCTTCGTCAATCTGATCGCCGGGAAAGATCACAAGTCCGCCGCCGGCAGTGACCCATTTCTCTAGCTTCGTGATGGTCTCTTCCGGTTTCTCACCGAGGCGATAGACATTGCATAAGAAAATGACCTGATACTTTTCCAGCGACAGCGACTCAAACTCATTCTCCGTCACAATCTCAGCCGCCACACCGCTGGGAACAGGCCCGTTCGGCGACAACGCTCGCCGCAGATAAAACGATTCACTCTTGCCGAAGGCCGACGACGGATCGCCATCAACAATGAGCGTGGGAATGCCGCGGACAAGTCGCGCGGGGAAGTACGAAATGCTATCGGCGGGCAGACGATCATCCTCGCCCTGGGCCGCCGACGTCACTTCAATCCGCACCTTCCGCGGCGAGAGCATGCCGGGGGCAGCCATCGCATCGAGCTCTTCATCGCCGGTGAAAGCGAACGAAAAGCTGGTGCTGACTGTTTCACCTGCGCCAATACGTTCGATCTCGTTCTGCAACGGCAGGGCTTCGCCGGCGATGAACTTCACGCGGATATCTTTGGCTTCGGTGCTGCCATGATTGGCAACGGAAACATCGAAACGGGAAGATACACCTTCGACGAGCGTTCCTTCCGGCTTCACATCGGCAATCGCCAGGTTGCGATCTTCATTGTCGCCGACATCCACCACATAGCTGGCCGTCGCCAACTTGCTGATCCGCGTCATCATCTTGGCCGGCGACTCAGCCGTTTCGTCGCTGGCCCGCCAATCGTGCTGCCTGAGATCCGAGATGATATAGACCACGCGGTTGATGTTCGCGGGTTGCGAAGCCAGATATTGTTCCAGTTCCTTGAGCGACGCAGCGAGGGCCGCCGGACGATCGCTGGGTTCAAGCTTGCCCAGCACATCGTTGATTTCTGTAACACTCTCGCGCGACAGATGCGCGCCGTTGTAAATTGGCTAATCAGGTCGCGACGTCAGCAGCAGTGTGAGCGAGTTATCCGCCGCATCATCGGCCAGCGAGTTCGTCAAGTCAGTCAGCCGCTTGCGGGTCAGTTCCCAGATCGAATCGTTCCCCA
>JAYTUF010000789.1:0-3927 GCA_043744755.1 Anatilimnocola sp. | reverse complement strand
TCGGCAGGAGCCTCGCCCTCCCAGGAAAAGGCCCTCCCAGAAAAAGGCCCCCAGGAAAAGGCCCATTCCAGATTGCCTTACCGCGGCAACGTGTTCGCAGGAACCGCCGCCTGCCGGACCGGTTCGCGGTACGGTTGGCCGCTGGCATACAACCGCAGCCGCGATTGTAACGCGGCCTGCACTTCCTGCGGTGCCAGTTGAATCGCCTTTTGCTGCGTGGCCTTGGCTTCGGCAAACTGGCCCAGATTGGCTTGCACGGCGGCGAACACATCGAGCGTGCGATAGTCGTCGTCGCCATCCAGGTCGATGGCCTTTTCCGCCGCATCGAGCGCGAGCTTGGCGTTGCGGAATTTCAGTTCCGGGCAAGTCGCCATTAGCCAGGCCACGCCGCGGAAGGCGCGACCCAAGCTATTATCGATTCTCGCGGCGGTGCGGTAATCTTCGGCCGCCTGTTGCCACTGGCCGAGGGACATTTCTATCTCGGCCCGTTCGCAATAAGCGGGCGCAAAATCGGGCTGGAACTCAAGAGCCGCGGTGATGTCCTTCATGGCTTCGGCGGATTTTCCCAAGTGGCGACGGGCGGCGGCTCGGCCAATCAGGGAACCATGATCATCGGGCTTGTGTTGCAAAGCCCGCGAATAATCTTCGCTGGCTTCCTGAAACTTCCCTAGCTGAGTCTTGATCTCGCCGCGATTAAACCAACCGTTCACATGGTCGGGCTTCAGTCGCAGGGCCTGGTCGAAATCCGCGAGCGCGTCGTCGAACTTGCCATGCAAGCCCAGGCTCACGCCGCGATTGTGATAGGCCTTCCACTTGGTGTTGTCGTGCGTAATGGCCTGTTGAAAATCGTCGAGGGCCAAGGCATCCAGCTCGTTCGCCTTTCGCTCTTCACCTTTTTCAATCAGCGCCGCCGCCTGCTGCACATACATTTCGCCGCGGCGGTTATAGCTCCAGGCCGCCAGTTGCTTGGCGTACTTGATTGTCGCTTCCGTCGTTTGCTCGGCCAGCACTCGCTCGCATGTTTCAATAATGCTGTTGTATTCATCCAGCGTTTTCGCCGTCTTGGAAAGAGCATAGGCATCGGCCATTTGTTTGGCGATGGTTTTCGCGGTGGCATTCGCGTCGGGGGGAGGACTCAACGGAATGGCGCCGGCCGGCTCGGGACGAAGGGTGTTGGGTTGGCCGTTCGTTGGCGCGGAATAAACGCACCAGCCAAGCAGTGGCACGATCAGCCCAATGATCCAGTGGCGGACGAGTCGTGGGCGAGCTCCGAAATCACAATTGAAAGACATTGCAGATCCCTCCGCGGACCAGGCGTGCTAGCGTTGGTCACTGTTGATGGTTGCCAATCCCTCGGGCAACTGCGGCCGATTGTCGATGATAGCGACGAAAGCGGCAAACCCAATCTGAGCAAAAACTTGCTCACTCAGCGATTATTTTGAGAGATTTATGGGACAGACCGGCTGCTAGCCCTGCGGCTGCGTCATGCTCATTGGGTCCAGCGCGTCTTTGAGCGTCTGTTCCGGCAGAATTCCTTCTTCCCGGCAGAGTTCGCGCACCGTCTTGTTGGTTTTGAACGCCTGCTTGGCAATCGCGGCGGCCTTTTCATAGCCGATATGGGGATTCAAACTGGTGACCATCGACAGGCTCTTCTCGACCGAGGCTTCACAGGCTTCCGGATTGGCCTCCATCTCGATTGCACAGAAATCGACGAAGGCCCGCGTCACGCCGGCCAGCAATTGAATGCTTTCGAGCGTAGCGTGACCCATCACCGGCATCATGATATTGAGTTGAAACTGTCCGCCCGTCGCGCCGCTGAAGGCCACCGTTTGGTCGTTGCCCATGACGCGGGCCGCCACCTGCATCATGCTTTCGCACATCACGGGGTTCACCTTGCCCGGCATGATCGAGCTCCCCGGCTGCCGGTCCGGCAGCTTCAATTCATAAAAGCCACACCGCGGCCCGGACCCCAGCCAGCGGATGTTGTTGCTGACGTTGAACAGCGTACTGGCGATAGTGCGCAGTTGACCGTGACATTCGACGAGCGCATCGCGCTGGGCATTGCCTTCAAAGTGATTCACCGCCTCGATGAACGGCACGCCCGTTTCCTGAGCCAAAGCTTCGGCCACGCGCAGGCCAAACTCGGGATGCGTATTGATGCCGGTCCCCACCGCCGTGCCGCCGGCGGGGAGTTCTAGCACGGAGCTCATCGCGAGGCGTGCCCGTTGAATCGAAAGTTCCAATTGCCGGGCAAAACCGCCGATCTCTTGCCCGAGCCGCAGCGGCGTGGCATCGGCCAGGTGCGTGCGACCGATCTTGATGATCTGATCCCAGTCGGTCGCCTTTTGCTGCAGCACGTTATGCAGTTTCACCAAGGCGGGGATCAGGTCATCGCGAATCCGCATGGCGACGGCGACGTGAATGGCCGTCGGAAAAATGTCATTCGTGCTTTGACCCATGTTGACGTGATCGTTGGGATGGACCGGCTTTTCCTTTTGAAAGCGGTCGCCACCTAGAATTTCAATCGCCCGGTTCGAGATTACCTCGTTCGTGTTCATATTGCTTGAAGTTCCCGAGCCGGTTTGAAACACATCGACAGGAAACTCGCCATCGAGCTTACCCGCCGCCACTTCCCGGCAGGCTTCCAAGAGCGCAGTGGCTTGGGCATTGTCCAACCGGTTTTTGCCCGACTCCGTCAACTTGCCCAAATCCCGATTGGCTACCGCGCAAGCAAACTTCACAAGCCCCAGCGCGTGAATCAGCGCCGCCGGCAATGGCCAGCCGGAAATCGGGAAATTCTCGACCGCCCGCTGCGTCTGGGCACCGTAATAGGCCTGGGCGGGAACCTGCACCTCGCCCATCGAATCGCGTTCCACCCGAAACTGAGTCATTGCCAACCTGCCTGAAGCGAAGAGTAAGATGCGTAGCGACACTGCTGAACTAGCGGCCCCAATCCTAGCCCGGCAGGAATCTCCCTGCCACGTCCCCCCGTTAACGGGCGCCTGTTCCGGTTTTTCCGGCGCGGGCGAAAAATGCCGCCGAGTTCACTTGTCGCGAGCCCGATTCCAAGCTATTTTAATGAGTCTCATTCCCCTCTAGCTCAGTTGGTAGAGCAGGCGGCTGTTAACCGCCGGGTCGCAGGTTCGAGTCCTGCGGGGGGAGCTTTCTGGACGGTTATGCGAACCAAACCGTCCTGGGTTAACAACAGCGGAGCCGTTCCCGTTCGCGGGGATGGCTCCGTTTGTCGTTTCCGGGCCTGGAGTTGAGTCGTCTGGGCCGTTGTCACTGCCGAAATCGAAGCCACGGTCGGGCCGCACTTCCGGGAACAGCCGCATGGCGTAGGAGCCGGTTCGGGTCTCCGGGTCGATCAAGCCGAGTTCGACCACCTCGATGTAGTGCTGGAGGATTTGCATCCGCTCTTCCGGCGTGGCCGAGCCCAGCAACTCGCCGATGTCCTGCCAGGTCTCCAGAAAAGAACGGGCATCATCGCTGACCCGCTCGACGGGTGCCTGCCGCTTGGCGATCTCGGTGAGACTCTTCTTCATTTGCCCTTCTTCGTCTTCCAGCCGTTCCAATTCCGCCTGGACGCTGGCAAGCCCCCTCGCCCCGAGGCTCTTCAGCACTTCCACGAGCCTGCCGATGTCGGCACGAACTTGAGACAGGCGACGGCGGGCCAGGTCTTCTTCTTCCCGGAGCCGGACTGCCTCACCGCCGAGGCACGAGAGCGCTTCCTGAACGATGCGGTCCCTCGCCTCAACCATCCGCCCAATCTCGGAAATTCGTCCGATGAGAGCATTCTCCAGTGCAACCGCCGGAATGCGGGAAGACTGGCAGGAGTATTTGCCGCCTTCGTGCTGCTGGCGGGTGCAGACGTAGTAATAGTTCACGTCGGTACGGCCGTGGGCCGATGCCCCGACCATGTGCGCC
>JAYTUF010000788.1:0-15561 GCA_043744755.1 Anatilimnocola sp. | reverse complement strand
GCTACACGCGGCAGCCGCTCGCGGAGATCTATCTGCCTGGTTCGCCGCCGCTGCTTGATTTGGCAATTCGCACGTTTTGTAAGCATGGGGCGCGACTGGCACGCCCCGGTGAGTTCACGCTGCGGGCGTTCCTCGCGGGGCGGTTGGATTTGACGCAGGCTGAAGCCGTGCTCGGCGTGATCGATGCCCGTGATGCTACCGAGTTGCAAACCGCACTCGCGCAACTGGCCGGCGGCCTGTCAAGCAAGCTGACCGAACTGCGAAATCAGTTGCTCGATCTGTTGGCCCATCTCGAAGCGGGACTCGACTTCGTCGAAGACGATATCGAGTTCATCACCCGCGCGGATTTGCAAAGCCAGGTGGCAGCCGCTGCGACTGCGGTGCAAACCATCGCCGACCAATTGCAATCGCGGGGAGAAGTGAGTTCCTCCGTCCCGCGAGTCGTGCTGCTCGGTGAACCCAATGCCGGCAAGAGCAGCCTCCTCAACGCGCTCGCTGGTTCCGCCGCTGCGCTCGTCTCACCGGTGGCTGGCACCACGCGGGATTATCTGGTGCGATTGCTAGATCTAGGCGATCTAAAAATTCAACTGATCGACACGGCCGGCGTGGAAGATTCATTGACACACGGTGCGATTGCTACGGAAGCTCAAGCGCTCGGTCACACCCAGCATCAGCAGGCCGATCTGCAATTGCTGTGCATTGATGCCTCGCAGCCGATATCGTCCTGGAGCCAAACGCAACTCACCAACTCGTCAGCCGTTTCGCGCTTGATCGTGCGCACGAAATGCGACCTGGCAACTGATCTCGAATCGATCAGCTTTAGTTACATCACTAGCGCTACCACCGGTCAAGGACTCGGCGAACTGCGCGCCGCCATCGTCACCGCCCTCAACCAGCCCGCCACCGAAACCCGCGCCCTCACCTCCACCGCCATCCGCTGCAGCGCCAGCCTGCAAGCGGCCGCCGCCACGCTCACCGCCGCGGCCGAGCTCGCGGCCAGTGGCGCCAGCGAAGAGTGGATCGCCGCCGAACTTCGCCTAGCGCTCGATGACCTCGGCCAGGTCGTCGGCGCCATCTACACTGACGACATCCTCGACCGCGTCTTCAGCCGGTTTTGCATTGGGAAGTGAGGGCCGGGTATTTTCATCAATGGTGGCGTACAATGACTGGTGTACGGTGGTCTATCCTTATTCGCGGATTAATTTCATGAAACTCAAATGGCAGGATTACATTGAAGAGCGAAAGGAGGTAATGACAGGTAAGCCTGTCTTCAAAGGGACGCGGCTGACCGTCGAGTTTATCTTGAGGCAAATCGGCTCAGGTTCTCCGGAGCAGGTGTTACTTGACCAGTACCCAACGCTCAAGGCGGAGCACATTCGAGCCGCCATGTTGTATGCCGCGGACGTGGTAACCATGGATCAGTCGATTTACGAATGATGAACGTGACCCATGAGAATCCTCGCGGACGAGAATGTGCCCAAGGATATCGCGGGTTGGCTGCGAATTGCGGGACATGACGTTTTGGTCGCCGCGGAGTCTGAGCCGGGCGCGGCGGACAGCGATTGGGTGGAACGCGCCGATCGGGAGCAACGGCTGCTGCTAACCTCTGATAAAGACTATGGTGACCTGGTCTTTCGCGACAAATTAACCAGTCACGGGATCGTGCTGCTTCGCTTGGATGACCTGACGCCCGCCGAGATGTTATTGCGATTGCAAAACGCCTGGTCCGTGGTTGAAGCCAACCCGACCGGTCAGTTTATTGTCGTTACACCAAAGAAAATCCGCGTTCGCCCCTTGCCGCCCCGGGCGTGATTCGCGCGCGAAGGAGTTGCCTCGCCAAATGTTAATTATTGCACCAACGGCTCGCTCTCCTCCCCCGCATGAACAGTGATCTGGCCGGCTTCTTCCAGTTTGCGGACGATATCGACGATCTGTTGCTGGACGGCTTCCACTTCGGAAAGCTTCTTTGCGCCCAGATCGTCGATTTCTTCTTTGAGCGTTTTGGCGGCGCGCGTGGAAAGGTTGCCGAGCACTTTTTGTTTGAGTTCGGGACTGGCGCCCTTGAGCGCCATGGCCCACTGCGAAGTTTCCACGCTTTTGAGTACGGTCTGAATGTCTTTGTCGGCCAACTTGCCGATATCGTCGAACACGAACATCAGACGGCGGATTTCTTCAACCAGGTCGGGGTCTTCTTGCGACAAACTTTCAAGCAGCGAGCGCTCGGTGGCGCGATCGGTGACGTTCAGAATCTCCGCCACGCTGTTCACGCCGCCGGCTTTATCGAACGACTGATTCATCAGGTTGGCCATCCGGCTTTCCAGGCCCCGTTCCACTTCCGAGATGACTTCCGGGTTGGTTTGTCCCATGTGGGCAATGCGACGGATGACCTGCAGTTGCCGATCGGCGGGGAGTCCCTTGATGATTTCGGCCCCATAAGCGGAGGGCAAGTGCGACAGGATGAGGGCGATGGTTTGCGGGTGCTCGTCCATGATGAACGTCACCAGGTTTTGCGGATCGACCTTCTTCAGAAAGCCGAACGGCAGGGATTGAATCGACTGGCGCACGATCTCCAGCGTCTTGCCGGCCTGGGCTCCCAAGGCCCGCTCGACCAGGTGCGATACTGTCTCCAGGTTGCCGCCGGTGCCACTCAGCGCGGCCGGATTCACGCCCGCAAACTCCTGAATCACCGCTTCCTGCTCTGAGCCCACGAGCCGACCCAGCTTGGCGATTTCAATCGAGACCACCTCCACCTGCTTGGGCGCGAGCTTGGCCAAGAGCGCAGCGGCCTCTTCTTCCGGCAGGCTCATCAGCAGGACCGCAGCTTTGCGAAGGTCGGACATGGGCGGAGTATGCAAGCGATGCGCTTGAATGTCGAGAGCAATTAAGGTGTGCTAGCAAGCGATTGTCGTCTTTCGCTCCGCGAAAGAACGCCCTTTCGCGGAGCGAAAGGCGACCATGATCAGAAAACTATTAATTAGTTGTGTATTAGTTATTGAAATATAATCAGCCAGTTGCTAGGATGCGGGAGAGGCGATGGGGGGCTGCGGTTGTGTTTTGATAACCCCCTCGGACGAGTCGTTATCAGGTTTCGGCCCTGTTATCATGAACTGATCGCGCAAGGCATTGAAGCAACGGTGGTTAGCGCGAGAAAATCGAACTGCGATTGGCTCGCGAATCAGTTATCGGCGGCGGTTATCACCCGAAAATGTAGCCGTCAACTGTGAAATAGGTTGCGAGTGAGTGGTTGGCATTTATGACAAACGTGTGTGGCAATTTATGAATACGAAATCGAATCTGGTTGCGATCTTCCTGATGATCATGGGGGCGAATCTCGCCCCCTTAATGGCTCAGGACTGGCCGCAGTTTCGCGGCGTTTTTCAGGACGGGGTCTCGCCCGCGACGAACATTCCCACCACCTGGAGTGCGAGCGAGAACCTGCTTTGGAAAGCCGAGTTGCCCGGGCCGGGGAGCAGCAGCCCGGTGGTTGCAGCGGGGAAGGTGTATGTCACCTGCTATTCAGGTTATGGCCTCAGCGAGCGGGACCGGGGCGAGCAAAGTGCATTATCGCGGCACGTCCTCTGCTTCGATCTGCAGACCGGCAAGCAGCAATGGGATTTTCCCGCGAAGGCCCTCGTTCCTGAAGAGAATTTCCAAGGCTTTCAAGCCCTACATGGCTATGCCTCCAGCACGCCCGCCTGTGATGCGGATGCGCTGTATGTCTTCTTCGGCAAGTCGGGCGTCGGCTG
Organism: Anatilimnocola sp.; assembly: GCA_043744755.1. Lineage (GTDB taxonomy): Bacteria > Planctomycetota > Planctomycetia > Pirellulales > Pirellulaceae > Anatilimnocola. Next base: position 11,815 of record JAYTUF010000788.1, on the reverse strand, counting down.
TTTGGGGCTGAACGGCAAGGCCCGCTGGGGTTGCAAAGTGGGGGACAAAACGCATAGCTGGGGCTCGGGTACTTCGCCCGTGCTTTACAAGAACACGGTGATCGTGAACGCAAGCGTCGAGAGCGGGGCGCTGGTCGGCATCAACAAGAAGACGGGCGTGGTGGCCTGGACGCAGCGGGGCGTGCGCGATGCTTGGAACTCGCCAATCCTGGTCAAGGCGCCGGGGAACAAGGTCGAACTGGTTGTCAGCAGTCAGGGTGAACTGCAAGGGTATGACCCCGAGAACGGCAAGCCGCTCTGGCGAGCGCGGGGTATTCAGGATTATGTCTGCCCGAGTGTGATCGCGCACGATGGCGTCGTGTATGCGATCGGCGCGCGATCGGGCATGGGCGTCGCCGTGCAGACCGGCGGCCGCGGGGAAGTGCCGGTGCTCTGGGAAATGAAGGGGGGGTCCAACGTCTGCTCACCCGTGTTCCACGAGGGGCATCTCTACTGGACGCATGAAAGCCGCGGCGTGGCCTATTGCGCCGATGCCAAGACGGGCGAGCTGGTCTACGAACAACGGCTGGAACCACGGCCCGACATGATCTATGCCTCGGGCGTACTCGCGGGAGGCAACATCTATTACGTCAGCCGCAATAACGGCGTGTATGTGGTGGCCGCCAAGCCGCGGTTCGAACTCGTCGCGCACAATCGTCCGCTGGACAACAGCGTCTTCAACGGCAGCCCGGCCGTGGTCGAGGGGAAGTTGCTGCTGCGATCAAACGAGGCGTTGTACTGCGTGGGAAAGTGACCTGAATCTAACAGCGACGCTACTTTCCTTTCACCACCTTGCCCGCATACGTCCTGCCTAAATAATCCACCACCGCGCGGCGGACGGCGAGCGGATCGAGCGGGCCGGTTTTGCGATAAAGGACTTTGCCACCCGGCGCGATGAGCAGGGTGTAAGGGACCGGGCCTTGCCAGTCTTTGTCGAGCAGGTCGGCCAGCTTGTCTTTGCTGCTGACGGCGGAGATGTAGTTGGTCGCGGCGACTTTTTTATCGCGCAGCACCTTGAGCGCCGCCTCCTTTTGTTCAGGCTCATCTAGGCTGATCGTCACCATTTGAAAATTCCGCTTGCGATACATGCGGTTCATCGTGACGAGCTCCGGCAGCTCGGTGACGCACGGGCCGCACCAAGTGGCCCAAACATTGACGAGCAGCAGTTGCTCGGTGTCGTTCTTGGCGAGTTTGGTTAGCGCTGCTTCATCCAGGCTAGCGATTTTTACTTCCTCTAGATCCCATTTCTTTAATGACGCCTGGGCCTCTTCGCGCTTGTCCGACCATTTGGTCGAGCAGCCGAACGTGCGGGTTTGCTCGACGTGTACGGGCTTGCCGGCGAGCAAAGCATCGAGCGCATCGCGGGTATCGTGACTGGTAACGGTCTTCACATCCGAGTCGTCAATGCGGCCGACATATCGCAGCTTGCGATCTTGATCGAACAGAAACACCTGCGGCGTCGCCAGCACGCCAAAGGCCCGCGAAGCCTGCTGGGTCTCCCCGTCGTACAAATAGGGAAACTGGAAATCCCGCGCCTTGGCCCGCAGCTTCATGTCGGCGAGTGAATCGCCGACGTCGGTATAGCCGAGCTCGTCGAGCCGCACTGCTGCGTCGTCGTTGGGAGAAATCGCGACGAGCGACACACCTTTCGCCGAGTAGTCCTTGTGCAAATCTATCATTCGTTGTTCATAGGCTTGCGCCGTGGGGCAATGATTGCAAGTGAAGATCACCAGCAGCAACTTCGCGTCTTTGAAACTCTGCAGCGTGTGATCCTTGCCATCCACGCCGGGCAATTTGAAGTCCGGCGCCGCGGAACCGATGGCGAGGGACTTCGTGGGATTCGGAGTTGGTTCGGCGGCGCGAAGCAGATTGCTCGACGACACGAGGCAGCCAATGCAAAACGACACAGCGAGCAGTTGTTGATGCAAGCCCATGACGGAATCTCGTCCAAGGAGTTTCGATACCACGCAATCGCGTCAGTTTAAGCGGCCGCAAGGGCTGGCAATAGAGGAAGGGCCCAGACCTGGAGGTCTGCGGCCACGTGATTTATGATGCACTCATGCTCCGCACCACCGCCTCTGATCGTTGGCACCTGCAACTACTGCCGCGCGAAGCCTTGCGCGCTTGGCAGCTCGAACGGCTGAACAAGCTGCTGTTCGAGGTCATTCCGCAGAATCGATTTTATGTCGAGAAGCTCGGCAAGCTCGTCCGGCCGCTGGGTTCGCTCGATCAATTGGCCGAGCTGCCGTTCACCTTCAAGGAGGAGCTGGTCACCGCGCCGGCGCAAGGAGAGTTCGCCGCGAACTTGACGTACCCGCTCGAGCGCTACGTGCGCTATCATCACACGTCCGGTACGCGCGGGCGGCCGATGCCGGTGCTCGATACGGCCGAAGATTGGCAATGGTGGGTCGATACCTGGCAGTATGTGCTCGATGCGGCCGAACTGCGGAGCGACGACCGCGCGGCGCTCGCCTTTTCGTTCGGTCCCTTCATCGGTTTTTGGAGCGCTTACGATGCGGCCGTCGAACGGGGGCTGATGGTGATTCCCACGGGCGGCATGAGCAGCCGCGGCCGATTGGAAATCATCCGCAGTTGCCAGGCGACGGTGCTGTTCTGCACGCCCAGTTACGCGTTGCACCTGGCCGAAGTGGCGCACGACAACCAGATCGATCCGCGGGCGCTGCACATTCGCAAGGTGATTGTCGCGGGTGAACCCGGCGGCAGCGTTCCCGCCACGCGGCAGCGAATTGAACAAGCCTGGAATGCGCAACTCATCGATCATGCGGGCGCGTCCGAAGTGGGGCCGTGGGGCTTCAGCCGCGATGACCGCGGTCTGCATGTGGTGGAAAGCGAGTTCATCGCCGAGTTTCTTTCGGTCGCGACCGGCGAGCCAGCCCGCGATGGCGAACTGGCGGAGCTAGTTCTCACGTCGCTTGGTCGCCGCGGCAGTCCGCTGATCCGTTACCGCACGGGCGATCTGGTTCAGCCGCGCTTCAATGCCCCTGGCGATTGCCGCTTCGTGTTGCTCGCAGGAGGCGTGCTCGGCCGGGCGGATAACATGCTCGTCGTCCGGGGCGTGAATGTGTTTCCCAGTTCCATCGAACACATCCTTCGCGGCTTTCCCGAACTCGTCGAGTACCGCGTCACCGCCATTAAGGCTGGGTCGATGGATAGCCTGGCCGTCGAGGTCGAAGATCGCCTCTCGCAGCCCGAACGAATCGCCCGCGAGCTGCAGTTGCGGCTCGGCCTCAAAATAGAAGTGCAACAAGTGCCACTGGGAACGCTGCCGCGGTTCGAAGGGAAGGGGCAGCGGTTTATCGATCGACGAACGGCTGTGTAAAAGTAGGCCGGAACAAGCGTACTCGCGCAGTTCCGGCAGGACTTGCGAAACATGCCGGAACTTCGGAGTACCTTGTTCCGGCCTACATCTTCACTAGCGCTCGATCCACCCGTTACCATAATGCCATTCCAATTGGCTGTTGCAATCAGGCACTAAGGAGCAGGGAATGCGTCACGAGGCGATTGATTCCAAATTTTTTGTCGAGAACCGCGATCGGCTGCGGGCGCTGCTGCCGCCGAAGTCGCTGGCGATTGTGCAGGCGAATGATATTTTGACGACGAATGCCGATGGGCATTTTGTCATGCACCCGAATTCGGATCTGTTCTATCTAACGGGCATCGAGCAAGAACAGAGCATCCTGCTGCTCGCGCCTGATGCGGAAGATCCGCAGCATCGCGAGATTCTTTTCCTGCGCGAGCCCAACGATCTCTTGAAAGTTTGGGAAGGGCATAAGCACACCAAAGAGCAAGGGACCGAACTCAGCGGCGTGAAAGAGATCAAATGGCTCAGTGATTTTCGCGGGTTGTTCCACAAGCTGATGTGCGAATTGGAACACGTTTATCTCAACACGAACGAGCACAAGGCCGCTTCGCTCGATGTTCCCTCGCGCGACGCGAGGTTCATTCGAGAAACGCGAGATAAGTATCCGCTGCACGATTATCAGCGGCTTGCACGACTCATGCATCAACTGCGCGTCGTCAAATCGCCGCTGGAGCTCGACCTGCTTCGCCGCGCGGTGGAAATCACCAAAGCCGGTTTCTTGCGCGCGCTGTCGTGTACCAGGCCGGGAGTGAACGAACACGAAATCGAAGCCGAGTTCGCCCACGAATTCATCCGTCAGCGTGGCAAGTTCGCCTACTCGCCGATCATTGCCGCTGGGAAGAACTCTTGCATCCTGCATTACAATTCCAACGATCTGCGTTGCAACGATGGTGACCTGCTGTTGCTCGATGTAGCGGCCTCGTATGCCAACTACAACGCCGATCTGACCCGCACGATTCCCGTCAGCGGCCGCTTCGCGCCGCGGCAACGGGATGTGTATGACGCGGTACTGCGCGTGATGCGGGCCAGCATCAAGGGCGCGGTCGTGGGCAAGAAGCATCGCGAGTGGACCAAGGAAGCGCAGTTGCACATGAATGAAGAACTGCTCAAGCTGGGCCTGATCACGGACGAGGACGTGAAGAAAGAAACCGAAGACGAACGCGCCTGCCGCAAGTTTTTCATGCATGGCCTGGGCCATCCGCTGGGACTCGATGTGCATGATGTCGGACACACGACGGAAGCCTTCGCCGCCGGCTGGGTGCTGACGGTTGAACCGGGCATCTACATTCCCGATGAAGGCTTCGGGGTACGACTCGAAAACGACATCGTCGTCACCGACCGCGGCCCGCTCGACCTGATGGCCAGCACGCCGGTGGAAGCCGATGAAATCGAACACCTGATGGCGTCGCGACATAATTGAATTGCATTTTTGCCTTCACTCCCTCTCCTCGGTACGCCGGGGAGAGGGAGTGAAGGGGCCGCCCCGCAAAAAGACCTTCCATCACTTTTGCATTTTCGAGTTCAACAATGCAGCGCATCCATCTCCTGCTATTCCTCTTCTGCGCATCGCTCACCTTACTCAGCGTCGCCCAAGAAGCCCCCGCACCCTTCCCACCCAAAGAAGCCGCGGCAAAGATGAAGCTGCCGGAAGGCTTTCGCGTCAAGCTCGTCGCCGGCGAGCCGGATGTGGTCCAACCGATCGCCTTCACGTTTGACGACCGCGGCCGACTGTGGGTCGTCGAGTGCCTGTCGTATCCGCAGTGGTCAAGTGAAGGAAAGGGGAGCGACCGCGTTTCGATCTACGAAGACCGCGATGGCGATGGCCGTTTCGATGCGAAAACAATCTTCTACGACAAGGGCGTGAACCTCTCCGGCATCGAATGGGGCCACGGCGGCGTGTGGTTGACGGCGGTCCCGAATCTGATCTTCATTCCCGATCGCGATGCGGATGACAAGCCGGATGGCGAGCCGGTCGTGGTGCTCGATGGCTGGGATCTGGCCGCGAAACACAATGTCGTCAACGGCCTGGCCTGGGGACCAGATGGCTATTTGTATGGCCTGAATGGAATTCTCTCGAACTCCCGCGTTGGCAAGCCGGGTGCTAAGTCTGAAGATCGCAAGCCAATCAACTGCGGCGTCTGGCGGATACATCCGCAGTCGCATGAGTTTGAGCCTTATGCTTATGGCACAACGAATCCTTGGGGCCTCGATTGGAACGAGCATGGCCAACTATTTATTACCAATTGTGTCATCAAACATTTGTTCCACGTCGTACCGGGCGGCCATTATGAGCGAATGTTTGGTCAGGACTTGAATGCGCGGTCGTATGGTCTGATTCAAAGTTGTGCCGATCACTTGCACTGGGGCGGCGGGCACTGGACGAGTTCCCGCGGCGGTCAGGGGATTCATAACGATGCCGGCGGCGGTCATGCCCATTCGGGCTGCATGGTCTATCAACACGACGCCTGGCCGGCCGCGTTTCGCAACCGCGTCTTTGCCTGCAACATTCACGGCGCGCGGGTCAATCAAGATCGGCTGGAAGCGCACGGCAGCGGTTATGTTGCCAAGCACGAAACGGATTTCTTGCACGCCGGCGATGCCTGGTTCCGTGGTCTGGCCGTGAAGCAAGGCCCGGATGGGAGCGTGTATGTGACGGATTGGTGCGACACGGGCGAATGCCACGATTATATCGACGTCGATCGCTTGCATGGCCGCATCTATAAAGTCACCTATGGCGCCGCGAAGTCAAAACCCATCGATCTCGCCAGGCTGTCGCAGCCCGAATTGCTCGCACTCGTCCCCAGCAGCGACGAATGGCTCTCGCGCCATGCTCGGCGGCGGCTCCAGGAACTCGCGCTCACGGGCAAACTCGATCAAGTGGTCGCCCGCGAGACGCTCGTTACCACGCTCGTCACGGGCGAAGTGGAGTCTGCTCGCCTCCGCGCGCTGTGGACTTTGCAAGCGACGAAAATGATTACCGATACCGATCTGCGGGCGGCGATGCGCGATACCAGCGAACACGTCCGCGGTTGGGGCGTGAGGCTTGCCGTTGATTCAGCCAAGCCGAAGAACCCGCATCTCGAGGCGTTCCTGCGGATGGCAGCCGAAGATCGCGCGCCGCAAGTGCGACTCGCGCTGGCGGCCGCTTTGCAACGACTATCAATCAAGGAGCGGTTGCCACTTGCCCAGCGGTTGGTCGCTCGCGCTGAAGATGCCGAAGATCATCACATTCCGCTGATGCTCTGGTATGGCATCGAACCGCTTGTCGATCAGCACCCAGCCGAGATGGCGAAGTTGCTCGTCGATTGCCGGATTCCACTTGTTCGCCAGCATTTGGTTCGTTGCTATCTCGAGAGTGATGAGAGCGGCCAAAAGCTCAGCACCATGCTCGATTCGCTCGGCAGCGCAAAGGATGCGGAAGTGCAGCAGGATGTGGGTCGCGGGATTCTGCTCGCGCTCGAGGGCCGCCGCAGTGTGCCGCCTCCTGCGAATTGGTCCGCGGTGTTCACGACGTTACGCAATAGTCGCGATTTGGAAGTACAAGATCAGGCCACGGCGCTGGCCGTCAAATTCGATGACGCGGCCGTCATCGCCAAACTCCGTCAGCAGTTGACCAATGCGGGCCAGGACCTTGAGACTCGTCAGCGAGCGCTGACGCTGTTGCTGACAAAGCAGCCTGCCGACCTGCCCCCTACGCTGCATGCGCTCTTGAACGAACAACCGATCCGGGCCGCCGCGATCAAAGCCTTGGCCGCCTATCAGCACGAACAAACGCCGGCGCAGCTATTGAAACTCTATTCCAAGCTGAGCGAAACCGAGCGGGCCGACGTCGTGCAAACACTGGCGTCGCGGCCCATGTATGCGGTGGCCTTGCTCGATGCCGTGCAGAGCAAACAACTCCCCCGCTCCGATGTTTCCGCCGGCATGTTGCGACAACTGCAGGCGCTGGGCAATGAGCAAGTCACCAAGAAACTCGAAGCCATCTGGGGCACGATTCGCCCGGCGGCGGAAGATAAGAAGGAACTTGCCGCGCGCTACAAGTCGTTGCTCACTGCCGAAACTTTGACTAAAGCCAATCGGAGTCAGGGCCGGGCTCTGTTTGCCAAGAACTGCGCTAGTTGTCATCGTCTGTTTGATGAAGGTGGCAAGATGGGCCCCGAGCTCACCGGCTCGCAGCGGAGCAATCTCGATTACGTGCTTGAAAACGCCCTCGACCCTTCGGCGGTCGTCCCGCGCGATTATCAGGTGACCACCTTCCTGCTCGACAACGGCCGCGTGGTGCAAGGGATCATCCTGCGAGAAACCGTGCAAGCCGTCAGCGTACAAACCCCCAACGAAATTCTCACCATCCCCCTCAGCACCATTGAAGAGCGGAAAGCTTCCAAACTCTCGATGATGCCTGAAGGAATCTTTCAGCGCCTGAGCGACGACGAAGTTCGCGATCTGGTCGCGTATCTGGCAAGTCCCCAGCAAGTGGCCTTGCCCGCCGAATAAACACCGCACTGGCAAGTTTCCCAACTTGCCAGTGCGGCAATTCATCACTGAAAGTTCTTCGCCACTTCGCGCTGGATCAATTGGTCGTAGGCCAGGCTCACGGTTCCAAACCCGCCGGAACCGAGCAGTTTGCGAACCTGGTACCGATCGGCCGGTGCGATGCCCGGATCATCGGCAGGTAGTTTCACCCGCGCCGACCCCGTTCCTGCTCCCGTTTCCGAAGCGACGATCGGAGAATAATCCTGGGTCTCTTGGGCACTGCGCGTAGAGTGGCTATCGACGTCGCTTGACGGCGGCGCAAGATCCGCGGGCGGATCGGTCTTGGGAAGTGGCTCTTTCTCGGCCATGCGCGCACACCAACGGGTTTCGGCGAAGCTTGCCGAATGCAGGAACAAACCCCCGATTCGTAGAGTGAATCTAACTCGCCAGGGATTTGGTCTACTAAATTTTGGCAGATGACTGGCAAGCTGGAAAATTGGCCCACGGGGTTTTCGCAAGTTCCGACCTTGTGGCCCGCGCTGGTTGTTGAAAATGCTGGCGCGCGGCATAATTCGGGGCTAGTTTCTTTTCGGGCCATTTTTCATGCACAAGATTCGTGCAAAGGGCAAACATGATGGATGACCGCATCGGCAGGCTGGGCATTACTTTCGACGACGTGCTGCTCGAACCGCGGTATAGCGATGCCGTGCCCGCTGATGTCAACGTCTCGACGATGCTCACTAAGCGGATTGCGCTCAACATTCCCCTCCTTAGCTCGCCGATGGACACCGTCACCGAGCATCAAATGGCCATCGCCCTCGCCAAGGAGGGTGGGCTGGGGATTATCCACAAGAACCTTTCCATCGAGCAACACGCGGAAGAAGTCATCAAGGTCAAACGCTCCGCCAACGGCATCATTCTCGATCCCGTCACCCTCCGGCCCGATGCACCGGTCAGCCAAGCCCAGGAATTGATGAAACAGAAGAACGTCTCCGGCTTTCCGATCACCGATGAACGGGGCAAGCTGGTGGGAATTTTGACTCGGCGGGATTTGCGGTTTCTGGAGAACTCCAGCCAGCCGATCAGCGAAGTCATGACTGCTGCCAATCTGGTGACAGCCAAGGGAAATGTAACGCTTGCGGAAGCTGAGCAGATTTTAACGGCGAAAAAGGTAGAGAAGCTGCTCTTGGTGGACGATACATATTGCCTAACCGGCATGATTACCATCCGCGACATCGACATGATGAAGCGGTTCCCCCATGCCTGCAAAGACAAACTGGGGCGACTGCGGGTCGGTGCCGCGGTGGGCGTGTTCGATTACGAGCGGGCGCAAACCCTGATTCAAGCAGGGGTTGACGTGCTAGTGGTCGATAGCGCGCACGGGCATAGCCTGAACGTGATCGAGACGGTGAAGGAGATCAAAAAACGTTGGGATATTGATGTCGTCGCGGGGAATGTGGCCACCCGCGAAGGCTGCAGGGACTTGATTGCGGCCGGTGCTGACGCCGTGAAGGTGGGCATCGGGCCGGGGTCGATCTGCACGACGCGAGTAATCAGCGGAGTGGGCGTTCCGCAGATTACTGCCATTATGGAAGCTGCCCAAGTTGCCAAGAGTAGCGGCACCCCCATCATCGCTGATGGCGGCGTTCGCTTCTCAGGCGACATAACCAAAGCCATTGCGGCCGGCGCTCATGTCACCATGATCGGCGGCCTGTTTGCGGGCCTGGCCGAAAGTCCGGGCAAGACCATCCTGTTCCAGGGACGCACCTTCAAAGCCTATCGAGGCATGGGGTCGCTGGGGGCGATGGTGAAGGGTTCGAGCGAGCGATATCGCCAGCCAGGTCCAAATCAAGCTGGGTCCAATGGGGGGACCGGCAAGCTGGTGCCCGAAGGGGTTGAGGGACGCGTGCCGTTCAAGGGCGCTCTCAGCGACTTCGTGTATCAACTGGTCGGAGGCTTGCGGGCCGGCATGGGATATTGCGGAACGAAGACGATTGAAGAATTGCGGACGGAATCGCGGTTTATTCAGGTCTCGGCGGCCAGCGTACGAGAAAGCCATCCCCATGATATTGCCATCACGCAAGAAGCACCCAACTACAGCCCCGATTACTCGGCGGGCAAAGAGACGGACTAGTCTCTGGCTAACCGGCTGCGCGCTCGCGGCGGGAAGTTTGTTATCGGGTCCGCTTGCCTTTCTGTCTGCTCAAGACAGCTATGAAACCAGGCCAGTAAAATTAGATGGCGCGGTTGAACAGCCGTTGCGCTGGAAGGCCAAACCGATCTCCAGTCCCGTGGGCAATGGCCTGTCCACAATGACTACCGGTTATTCGCCCATAGGCAGCGGCGTCGTTCAAGCGGGCGGTGCGAGCGAAGCGAACACCGGCAACGCATCAGCCGGCGGCTGGAACAAGATGCGAATTGATACCTATGTCACACCGGCGCAAGCCACTTCGCCTGTCAATCCTTTTCAAGACCCGTTTGGTGATCGGCGGACAGCTCGCAACGCAACGACATTGACCTTGCAAGGCGCGGGTGGAGCAGGCGGTCTCGGCGGCCAAGGCAATCCGAATACGCCTGGCGCGAACGTTCAGCCAGGCACCGGCAACCCCGCGGGGAATGTGCCGAACCTGGGCAATCCGGGCGGAGCGAGTCCGCTAAATCCAGGCGGCAATAATCCACTGCCGGGCCCCAATAACCCGCTCAGTCCCCGCCCCGGCGCCAATCCCCTGCCCTTCACGCCTGGCGTGCCTGATAACAGTCGGCAGCCCAACACGGTGCCGCCGAATCAGCTCAATCCGCCGAATAACACGTTGCCGAATCCTCTCAATCCACTGACGCCCAATCCGCTGGCTCCCAATCCCTTCACGCCCCCTGGCTCACCACCCAATCCGCTCGATCCTCGGCAATCGAATCCGGTTCCAGGCGGTTCCGATCCGACTAACCCTCGGGGGGCTGCCGACAACAACAGCGCGTCGAACAAGCCCTGCGACCGCATCTATAACGATCTCAACTGCTGCGATTCCGATGCGAATTGCCGGGCCTTCATTCAACGCCTGATGCAGGACCGCCTCAGCAAGATCTCGCTGGATATCACACCCCGGCTGGAGCCCAACGGCGACGATTCTGAAAACGAAAAACAACGGATCGTCCGCATGCGACTGGCGGGCAAACGGACCTGGCATCGCCGCGGCGTGACCGTTGCCCAGCGCGACACGGCCGAGGCACTGGTCACGGGCACGTTGCACGATTTGCAGAATGGCCGGGCGATCATTGTTGAAGAATCAGGGCAGAAGCGCGAAATCCCCCTGCATGATTTAAGCGAGGATGATCTCTGCTTTATCTCTGGCTGGTGGAAACTCCCCGCCGAGTGCGCTATTGCGAACAACCGGCAGGTCGACAACTACAGCCGCGGCTGGATGCCATCGACCATCAACTGGCACGCGTCGGCCCTCTGCCATAAGCCGCTCTACTTTGAACAAGTGCAGCACGAGCGCTACGGCCACACGGCCGGCCCGCTCAAGCAACCGTTTATCGACGGGGCCCACTTCTTCGGCAGCGCGCTCTTGTTGCCGTACAACATGGCCCTCGATCCGCCTTGGGAATGCGAATATGTCCTGGGCTATTATCGCCCCGGCAGTTGCGCCCCCTGGCAAATCCCGCCCTTCCCCTTCAGCCCCCGCGCCGCCTTGGCCCAAGCTGGATTTGTGGTGGGCGGCATCTATATCATTCCGTAGTAGTCGATCTATCGCTGAATGTCACGTCGATGCGGAGCGTCGGAGCCACCGGCTTTAAGCCGGTGGCTCGCTAGCGAATCACCAAATGTCGCCGGAGCGATTGGCCGTCCAAACGGCGAGCAGCAAATGCTCGCCGTTTGGCGTTTCTTGGAGATCCTTAAGCCGACGCACTAGCCACGCGGGCTGC
>JAYTUF010000787.1:0-3938 GCA_043744755.1 Anatilimnocola sp. | reverse complement strand
CAGGGGCTGCCCATTCTGGCGCTGACGACGGCCAAGACACGCGGGTATGCGATTGACGAAGAGCATTTGCAGGCGCAGCTCAAACACACGGCGGCGTTCTTGGAGAAGAACAAGGCGCGATATCTCGAAGGCAAGGGCCAAGGAGGTCAGGCCGACATGGCGGGGTATGCACTGTGGACGCTGAACAACGGCGCTTGGCCCGCGGATGAAACGACCGCAGCGGTCGCGGAGTATTTTCTGCTATTTCAGAAGGACAAGGATCACTGGAGCGCGGTTTCGAATCGTCCCCCTAGCGAAGCCAGTCCGTTCACGGCCACTTATGTCTCGCTGCTGGGGCTGCAGGCATTTGGGACCAAGGAGTTGCAAGAGCGAATCGATGCGCGGACCAAACAAGTTCGCGAGTGGTTGATCAAAGCGGAGGCGCAAGATTGCGAGGATCACGTCTTTCGCCTGCGAGCACTGCAGTTAGTTGACGCGCCGGAGGAAGAAGTCGCGAAGGCGAAATCTGCGCTATTGAAACTTCAACGCGACGATGGCGGCTGGGCACAGCTTAAGGAATTAGAAAGCGATGCTTATGCCACCGGTTCCGCACTGGTGGCGTTGCACGAGAGTGGCGGCTTGCCGGCGAGTGATCCGGCCTATCGCAAAGGACTGGGCTTTTTGCTGAAGTCTCAACTCGAAGACGGTTCGTGGCATGTGAAGTCGCGGAGCAAGCCGTTTCAGCCCTATTTTGAATCGGGCTATCCGCACGGCAAGGACCAGTTCATCTCGATTGCCGCTGGCGGTTGGGCGACGACGGCCCTGTTGCTCGCGCTGCCGAAGAGTGAAACGGCCGAGGAACAATTTGATCTGATCATTCGCGGCGGACGGATCGTGGATGGCACTGGCAATCCGTGGTTCAGCGGCGATGTCGGTGTTCGTGGCGATCGCATCGTCGCGGTTGCCCGTTCCATCAAAACGAAAGGGCAACGCGAGATTAATGCCAAGGGGCTGATTGTCGCGCCAGGCTTCATCGATATGCACTCGCACTCCGATACGGTGTTGCTCGAAGATGGCCTTGCGCAAAGCAAGATTCGGCAGGGGGTGACGACCGAAGTTCTCGGCGAAGGCTCCTCCGCGGGACCGCATCAAGGCAAGCTTGATGCCGCGAAACTCAAAGTGAATGGCGAAGATCGCAGCACGCGCAAGTTGGGAGAATACTTCCGCGCCTTGGAAGATTCCAAGACATCGGTCAACGTCGCTTCGTATGTGGGTCTCGATAATGTCTGGCAATCGGTGATGGGCAAGTCGTTCGACCGCCCCACTCCCGCGCAGTTCGACGAAATGAAGAAGCTGCTCAACGAAGCCATGAATGACGGCGCTTTCGGCATGTCCACGATGCTCGCCATGCCTCCCGGTTCGCTTGCCACGACGGACGATCTGGTGGAGCTGGCCAAAGTCGTGGCGCGCCGCGGCGGCATTTATTCCACGCACAATCGCAACGAAGGGACGGAGGTATTTTCGGCCATCAAGGAAGCCATCGCGATCGGCGAACGGGCGAACATTCCCGTCGATATCATTCATCTGAAAATCGCGGATCAGGAATACTGGGGACGGATGAAAGACATTATCGCGCTCATCGAAGAAGCCCGCTCCCGCGGCGTGAATGTGCAGGCGAATGTCTATCCCTACACTCGCGGGAATAACAACCTAGCCAGCATCATTCCGCCCTGGGCCCATGAAGGGGGACGCAATCAACTGCTGCTGCGCCTCAAAGAGCCGAAGGACCGCGCGCGGATGAAACGCGAAATCAACAGCGGGATTCCCGGCTGGTACAACCATTACACGGCCGTCGGCGGCGATTGGAGCCGGATGCTGATCAGCGGGGGCGGCGCTTATCAGGGTCTGACGATGGACCGCGTACAGAAGATGAAATCGGAAGGCAAAAGCCCCACGCCTGATTCACTGGATGTGCTGTTCGATCTGCTGATTGAAGAGGGTGGCTCCATTCCCACGGTATATGCTCATCACACCGATGCCGATATGAACCTGGCGATGCAGCAGCCTTGGTGCTCGATCGGTTCCGATGGTTCGGCCTATTCGATTGAAGGTCCGCTGCGGCGCGGCAATCCGCACCCCCGCAACTTCGGCACGTTCCCGCGCGTGCTCGGCGTCTATGTTCGCGAAGCCAAGTTGCTCAAGCTCGAAGATGCGGTGCGGAAGATGACATCACTGAATGCCACCAAGCTGGGCATCGCCGACCGCGGTGTGATACGGGCGGGAAACTTCGCCGACATCACGCTGTTCGACGCCGAAAAAGTACTCGATAAATCAACGTACACCGCCCCCTTCGCTTACAACGAAGGGATTGAAGCCGTTATCGTCAATGGTCAGGTTGTTTTTGAACAAGGGAAGCATACGGGCGCGAAGCCAGGCAAGGTGCTGCGGCATGAAATCACTCCTACTGGAGCGCGGCGACAGTGAGGTAGCCCGTCGCGTCAGCAAGGCAGTGCCGCGAGAAGGCGAACCACTGGCAACCGTGCGGTAGCACGCCAGAGTGACCCGATTGAGGCGTGCCACAACTTGCGGCACTTCCTCGCTAACGCTGCGGGCTTCCTCGACTGCCCGCCATACAAGGATTAAATGATGAATCGCAACATTGCGTCTCTACTATTCTGCTTGTTCGCGGTATCCCTCTTCGCCGCCGATGAACTCACCGTGCTGCCGGATCAACTGGCGGGTGGTCCGCCCAAACAGATGCTTGGCCGATATTTGAAGGCGCAAACAGAAGTCGCCTTCGCGCGGCGACAGGCGGCGTATGAACAGTTGAAAACGCCCGCCGACGTTGCCGCTTATCAAGCGAAAATACGAGGATTGCTACAAGCCCAGTTGGGAGACTTCCCAGAGCGAACGCCGCTCAACGCCAAGGTTGTTGGCGAACTGAAAGGGACAGACTATCGCGCTGAGAAGCTGATTTTTGAAAGTCAGCCGCAGCATTACGTGACGGCGGTCATCTTTCTGCCGCTGACCAAAGGACCATTCCCCGCGGTGTTGGTGCCGGCCGGGCATAGTCGCGATGGCAAGGCCTCCAACCAGCGGGTTTGCATTCTGCTCGCGCAGAACGGCATTGCGGCCATGTGCTACGACCCGATTGGCCAGGGGGAACGGGTTCAGATGTTGGATGCGAAATCGCAGCCCCGCTTCAAGATGACGGACGAACATACGCTGCTGGGGGCCACGTCGATGCTCGTTGGCCGGGGCACGGCCAGCTATCGCATTTGGGACGGGATGCGTGCGCTCGATTATCTCGCCAGTCGTAGCGATATCGATCCGCAGCGTTTGGGCGCAACTGGTTGTTCCGGCGGCGGCACATTGACCAGTTACTTGATGGCGCTCGATGAGCGCGTCGCGTGCGCGGCCCCCAGTTGCTATCTCACCAGTTTCCCGCGCTTGCTCGCCACGCTCGGTCCTCAGGATGCCGAGCAGAATATCCACGCGCAAGTCGCGCTGGGTATCGATCATGCCGACTATCTGCTGCTGCGTGCGCCGCGGCCGACGTTGATCTTGGCTTCGACGCACGATTTTTTTGATATTCAAGGCACGTGGGACACGTACCGTCAGGCCAAACGCATCTACACGCGGCTGGGGCATCCCGAACGGGTGAATCTGGTTGAAACCGATGCCAAGCACGGTTACCCCAAGTTGCAGCGCGAGGCGATGGCTCATTGGATGAGCCGCTGGCTGCTGGAACAGGATCGGCTGATTGCCGAGGGAGAGTTCACCACACCCAGCGAAGCGGATGTGCGTTGCAGCCCGCAGGGGCAGGTGATGTTGCTCCCCGGCGCCCGCTCAGTAACCGATCTCAACGTGGAGCTAGATCGAGCGCTGCAAGTGGACAGGCAAAAGCTGTGGCAAAAGGAAAACAGGGTTGAAGCGCTGGCCACGGTGCGACGGATCGC
>JAYTUF010000786.1:0-3941 GCA_043744755.1 Anatilimnocola sp. | reverse complement strand
GCGATTTGGCGGTCGGCGGCCTCTTCAATGACTTGCGGATCGTTCTCGAACAGCGTCACGCCTAGCAACCGATAATGGTTAGGGGGCTGTTCGGCTTTGGGAATGCCGAGCCAGATTCGATAAGGATCGAAATCCTCAATGTCAGACCCGCTTCTCACTGAAAAAGGCTCACTGAAAAAGGCTCATTGAAAAAGGCTCACTTACGAAAACCCAGGAAAATCGGCTTGACCACCCCCAGGGCGCAACGATTCCGCGCCGGCGAATAGTCCCGATACTCTTAGAACCCAAACGGTCCCAATTAGTTCCCGTGCTGCCTTCCGATTCGTGCCCTAAGCCGATAGCGGGAAATCGCTTGCGACTTTTCCGGATTTTCTACCAGGGGTTCGCATTAGCGTGACTTGGACGTGTCCTGGCCGGGGACTTCCGCGGTCGCGATGCCGCTGCTCGGTTCCTCGGTAAAGCGGGCCAGGTATTCCATCTGGCTGTCGGCACCATTAAAGCCGATCACAGTTTCGCTCATATCGAGCTGCTTGTTGAGCAGGTGGCCAGCATCGAGATCGAACTTGATGGTGCCGCGCTGCAGGCGTTGCACCAATTCCGATTTGAGCTTGGGATCAGTCAGCGGCGTGATGACTTGCGTCTCGACGGAAATTGTCGCCACGCCTGTTTCGACCTTCTCCAGCCGATAGACCTGCATCGTTTGGATCTTCTTGACCTGGCCGTTGTCCTGCTTGAGTTTCACTTCATCGGGTATCGACCACTTGGTGCCGACCTTCACCTTTTGCTGCGGAAATGGAATCGTCAACTCCCCAATGCCCGGGTTGAACTGCGAGTGCGTGTTCTTGCGCTCGAGCACGCGGCCGTAGCGGTCCATCGTGACGGTGGCCAGCGGCACGCCGACGGCTGAGGCGACCAACTCGTAGCCCGCGGGGGGCTTCTTGTCGGTCAGGCTGTTGTACTTCACTTCCTGCCGGCCGCTGACGCTTTGCCACATATCGACGTGATCGACCGAATGGACAAACGTGATCTTGCCGTCTTCGGAGACGCTCAAAATCTTCCAGGTCTTGGTCGAGAGGCTGCGGGTCTTGGCGACCTGCGTGGCCCCCTTGATGGTCGTCTCGATCGTTACCAGGTGCAGCACCTTGGTATGAAAGGATTCAGCGGGTTTGAACTTGTAGGCGAGGTCGTAAGTAGTTGCGGCCTCGGGTTTGGTTTCGCCCTCGGTTTGGGCGAAGGAAACCGACGGCAAGAATGCCCAGGCAACCAACGACCAGGCAGCGGCAGTTAAGAAATTATTTCGCATCAGCGCATCCTTGCTGAACTTCATCGAGGACCGGCAAGTTAGAAACTTGCTCCACGGCGGCATCTTACTTGCGATGGATATTTCCAGCCCAGCCCAATTTGTCTCGCAGCGTGCGATAGTAGCTGTGTCCCTGAGCGGCGATCAGCTTGAACGTGCTCTCCGCCCGCTCGACCCGCACGCGGTCGCCCGCGAGCAGGTGGCCGACGACCCGGCCATCGATCACCAGGGAAGTGCCCGGATTGGGCTGCAAAACTTCCATTTCATAGACGCGATCGGCGGTATCAACTACCGGTCGGACCGTGAGCGTGTGGGGGCAGATGGGGCAGATGACAAAGGCTGCTAGCGTGCTGCGCAGAATGGGCCCGCCGGCGGACAGGCTGTGGGCGGTTGAACCCACGGGCGTGCTAATAATCAGGCCATCGCAACTATAGGTCGTGGCCAATTCGCCATCGACGTACAAATGCACATTGAGCAGGGTGAACGGATGGCCCGTGGCAATGACGGCTTCGTTCAACCCCAAGTGCGATTCAATGGCGGTCCCATTCCGCAGCAGCGAGCAGCGAAACATCAAATGCTCGACCACGCGGCACTCGCCGGCGGCCACCGCGGGCAAGGTGGTGTCCATGTCGGACGGACTATGCCAGGCGAGAAACCCAAGCCGTCCCATGTTGATGCCCAGGATCGGCAGTTGGCGATTGCCCATCAACTTCGCGGCCCGGAGGATGGAGCCATCGCCGCCCAATACAAGTGCAAAGTCCGCATCCGGCAGCGGCGGCTCGGGCAGGAATGACAAATCCTCATGCACGAGTTCGCAACATTGCTGCACCAGCGGCCGAAGTTCGCTCGCCCCCTCGATTACATTCGGCCGCTCACCCGACCCGAGCAATAGCACCCGCGGCCGACTCGATTTGTCGGGCCAGCGAGGAGAACCACCAGAAGAAGTGTCAGATAGCATGAGATCCCGTTTACGTTTCGCGAGACGGACGCGGTAGCCAGCCATCATAAATCGACACGAACGGCCAATCCTGCTCCGGCATTCCAATTTCAGTAGGATTTCTTCGGACGTACTTCACAACCCGCTCGATATCGGCGCGAGAATTCAGAAACCTTTTCCATCCCGGACCTCCCCAAACCGGATGTTCTGCCGATCGAAATCCAGCTGAGATCAATCCCTGGCGACTCTCCTCCTGCAAATTTGCGATCATCGTTTCGCCTCGATCGCGATGCCGCCGGATCAACAGGTGGATGTGGTCAGGCATGATTGCACAGGCATAACATGTATAACGACAGCTCGCCAAAACAGCAGAAAAGGCATTGGCGATGACTTGCCTTTCGGTCGTGGAGAAAGTCAATAGTTCGTGATTCAGTAAATCCTTCGCTTCGTCATAGAACCGCCGGATGTCTCGTCCTGGCGGTTGAATCGTCTTCCGCCCCTCGTGAAGAGGCCCCAACTCCGAAAGCTTCTTCACGCGGATTTCTTGGGAGCTGCTGCCGCGCGGATCGTTGGGGAGCCACCAGCCGTAGGCAGTCCAGATCAAGTGGTAGCCGACGACCATGGTCATTCTCGCGAAACGTAAACGGGGAGAACCCGGAGTCGATATCTTACCCACCCGCCTTCACCGGTGGCAGCGTGGCTTCGATGCGGATCGCCTTCTGCCCCTTGAAGGCGCCTGGACTGGCGTGAAACTTGGTCACATCCTGCACGGCCACTTGCAGCGGACTGCGGATGTCGTGGTCAGTGGTAATGATGTCGCCGACCCGCAGGCCGATCAAGTCTGCCGTCGTGATGTGCGTTTCCGCCATCGTGACCACCACGTCCACCAGCGAGCGATCGATCTGCCGGCTGATCTGGGCGATGCCCGCGGGCGAAACGCTCTGCTTGCCGTAGCTGGCCCAACTGTTCGAGGTCAGCTTGCCGCCGATGCGCTCGATGGAGTTGTATGGAATGCACAAGTTGATCATGCCGCGGACGTCGCCCAGCGTCAGCTCAAAGCTGATCAGCACGACCACTTCGTTCGGCGGCACAATCTGCACCAGTTGCGGATTGCTTTCCACGCGCTCGACCGACAGCTTGAACGTGAGAACATTCTCCCAAGCCCGCTTCAGTTCGATCAAAAAGAGCTGCGTGATTCGCGAGACCAGCCGGAGCTCGATTTCGGTCAGCGGCCGCCGGGCCACCGGTCCAGCATCTTTGCCGCCGCCGAGCAGGCGATCGATGATGGGGTAGAGGATCGACGGATTGAAATCGAGAATCAGGTTTCCTTCGAGCGGTTCCGCGCGGAGCACGTTGAAGTACGTGGGATTCTCGAGGCTGAAGACAAACTCGCCGTAAGTGAGCTGATCGACGCTGGTGAGCTTGACTTCAACAATGCTGCGGAGCAGAGCCGACATGGCCGCGCCATAGTTCCGGCCGAACCCTTCGTGCAACGATTGCAGCGCCCGCATCTGCTCCTTGCCGACGCGCTCGGGGCGTTTGAAGTCGTAGGGCGTCACCTTCTCCCGAATCCGCGGGCCTTTGCTCACGCCCGCAGCGCCGGCCATGGGCGACGGCAGCATAGCGGCAGCCACGGTGCGGCCTCCCCCCGCTTCCATCGCGCTCAGGAGGCTTTCGACTTCCGCTTGACTAAGAACTTCGTCT
>JAYTUF010000785.1:0-3947 GCA_043744755.1 Anatilimnocola sp. | reverse complement strand
TTCTAACGCCCCTGCTGGGGCTCAGTCGCCAAATTCTTTTTCTTTTTTCCCCGCCGTTGGACCAGACTTGTCCAGTGCCGCGCATCTAATACAGTTGGGACTTGCTCTTTGACAATTTAACAAGATGGTTAAGCAGTGCGAGCGAAATCGTAAGGCCGTTATCGTCGAGATTTACGGGGCGCGATCGCCAGGGCCAACACCCCCTGATTTAGTTGTTATCGATGTATTCAGTGATTACTTTAGAATTGCGCATAAATAACTAACGAAGTCGTTGCCAGAATGCGACTTAGGGATTTGATCGCCGCGTGCGATTTTAGCGAAGAAAGTGTTATCGCGGGCTGAAGGGCGAGCGAAATTGCGGGGCTATTCTCGACCGGTGGACCGCGGGAAACGACGAGTTGAAAAATCTGGCGGTTATTCACCGGTGACACGCGCCGCGGCCGGGATTGCGTGGGGGTGGCGGTGAAGAACAGGGGGTGAACTTCATCGAAGGGGAGGAGTTTTCGATTGAGCGCGCTATTGCAGGTCGGCCCCTCACCCCGGCCCTCTCCCCGGAGTACCGAGGAGAGGGAGTGAGAAGGGAATTAGCTCAGGCCGAGGGCCATTTCTTCCAGGGAGGCATCGCTGGCGGCGGCGTGGGGTTCTAGTTCTTCGCGGAGCACTATGATGTTGGCGGGGGCGTCGATGCCCAGCCGGACTTTATCGCCGGAGACCCGCACCACCGTCACGATGATGGAATCGCCCAGGCGAATCCGTTCGGTCTCTTTGCGCGATAGTACCAGCATGGAAGTAACCTCCGTGTATGAAAGGGGGGACGTTTTTCGGGGGCGTCGGATTCGTGCTTAGTTGGCCATTTCCATTTCAACCGCGGCGAAGCTGGGTGCTCGCAGCAGGCTGGTTTTGTGGATCCGTTCGCCTTGGGAGTTGTAAAACAGGATGGTGTTGCGGTCGGTTTCCCAGATGGCAGTCAGCTTGACGCTGCGGGGGCCATGCAGGCAAAAGAACAGACCGCAGGGGCGTTTGCCGCGGACCAGGATCCGTTCGGAAATATCGAAGGCACCGGGTTCTAAGTGGTTTTGTTCACACAGGGTTAGTAGGACGTAACTTCGCAGACCTTCCAAATCTTCGAGGGGGAGGGCGCTGGCCACCATGATGACTCCGCAAGATGAAAGGGGCAGAGGAAAAGGTTGCCGGTGGGGATGATTGGGCAGGCAACCTGGCGGGTGTCGATATGGTTACTATCGGCAAGCTACGCGGGCTGCGTTAAGAAACGAAACTTTATCGGTTGGTAAAACGGTGGCTCAAGTCGGGATTGTGCGGGGACCGCTTGCGTTTCGCGAGCATGAAAGTCGGGTGATCATGAACCTCATCGGCATCGAGTTTTTTCAAAGCCAGCTCACGGCAGGAGGCTTCACGATGAAGGTAGTGCTTAACTGCAAAGGAGCGATTTTCTTTCCGGCCTCGCAGGAACACCGTGACCAGAAAGCGCCAGGCATATCCTACGCCGACGATTATGCGGGCAACGCCCTGGCGGCCATGGTCTCGCCAGGAAGGGTCGAGATTCGGAATCATCGAGACTTTAGTGAATCACGGGTGACGGCAATAATGCGAGCGATGTACCAGCAGCCAGAGCTTGCCACTTTGCGTGGCTGGCGAGTGACCTATCGCGGGCGCGATTTGAAAATGGGAGAAGAGCGAGATTGATTGCTGTAGTCCCGATGTTGGCGGTATGTCTCCCCTCTCCTTGTCTCCTTGTCCCGCCGCAGAGAAGATAACTGACTTCAATTTCCGCTTTATCCCTCCCCGCACCTGAACGGCCCCGGCATGGCTTTGCCCGAATATTTGCAGCAACTAGAAACACTGCTCGGTGATGCCCAGACGGCGTTCATCGCTGCCAAATCGGGGGACGCGCTCGAAGCAGCGCGGATCGAGTTTCTCGGCGCGAAGAGCGGCCGATTGAAGGCGGCGCAGAAGGGGTTGGGACAAGTTAGTGGGCCGGATAAACCGGCGGCGGGGAAGCGGTTCAATGAAGTGAAGCAGGCGATTGATGCGGTGTTCGCTGAGACGCAAGGTCGGCAACAGTCGGGCGAAGTCGTCGATCCGCTGGCGGCGAGGTTTGATATCACGCTGCCTGGCATTCGTCCGCGGGTCGGCCGGTTGCATCCCATTTCGCAGACAATTGACGAACTAAAGGACATCATGGGCCGGTTGGGATTCTCGATTGCGGATGGGCCGGAGATTGAGGACGAGTGGCATAATTTTGAAGCCTTGAACATTCCGCCCGAACATCCGGCCCGTAATCCGCTGGATAACTTTTATCTGCAAGTGGCTGAAACGAGTGCTCGAGGCCGTTCCGAAACAAGTCACACGGCCACGACGAACCCCACCTCACCGAGTGGCCAATTGTTGCTGCGTAGCCAAACCAGCACCGTGCAGATTCGGACGATGGAAACGACCAAGCCGCCCGTGCGGATTATTTCGCTGGGGCGGGTTTATCGTCCCGACGAAGCCGATGCGACGCATTTCCCCATGTTCCATCAAATGGAAGGGCTGTTGCTGGACAAGAGCGTGACCATGGCGGATTTGAAGAGCGTGCTGCGGATGTTCGCGACGACCTATCTGGGCCGCGATGTTCACGTGCGGTTCCGGCCGTCGTTCTTTCCGTTCACCGAGCCAAGCGTGGAAGTGGACATGAGCTGGGGCGAGCGGTGGATCGAGTTCGGCGGCGCGGGAATGGTCGATCCGAATGTGCTGCGGGCGGTGGGCTACGACCCGGAGGAGGTCTGCGGCTTTGCCTTCGGTCTCGGCATCGAACGCCTGTGCATGAGACGGCACGGTATCACGGATATTCGCGAGTTGTATCGGAACGACGTGCGGTTTTTGGAACAGTTTTGAAGTACGGCTGGGATGAGAAGCTGAGCCTAGAGGAAACGGAATGTTAGTTAGTTGGAAGTGGCTGCAAGAATACGTCGCGCTCAACGTCACGCCTGCGGAGCTAACGCAGCGGCTGATGATGGCGGGGCTGAATCACGAATCCACGGTTGCGGCCGGCAGTGATTTTTGCATCGACCTGGAAATCACTAGCAACCGGCCCGATTGCTTGGGACATATCGGAATCGCGCGCGAAGCGGCCGTGCTGCTGCAATTGCCGCTGAAGCTGCCGCAGCCGAAACCGGCGACCAGTGGCGAAGCAATCGAGCATTCAGCCAAGATTCGGATTGATGCGCCCGAACTTTGCCCGCGGTACAGCGCCCGCTTGCTTCGTGGGGTAAAGGTCAAACCGAGTCCGAATTGGCTCGTTGAACGGCTGCAAACGATCGGTCAGCCCGCGATCAACAACGTCGTTGATGTCACGAACTACGTGCTGATGGAATGTGGGCAGCCGTTGCATGCATTTGATTTCAAAAAGCTCGCCGGCGGTCAGATCATCGTCCGACGGGCGGAAAGCAACGAACAATTCCCGGCCATCGATCATAAGACGTACACGCTCACCACCGACATGTGTGTGATTGCGGATGCAAAGCGGCCGGTCGCACTTGCGGGCGTGATGGGCGGGTTGGATACCGAAGTCGGCCCAGGCACGACAGATGTCTTGATTGAATCGGCTCAGTTCGCGCCGCTCGCCGTGCGCGGCGCTTCGCGCAAATTGAAGCTCTCCAGCGATTCTTCTTATCGTTTTGAGCGCGGGACCGATCCAGGCGGTGTTGATTGGGCTAGCCTCCGCGCATGCGAGCTGATTCTGCAACTGGCCGGCGGTACACTCGCGCCGGGCGTGATTGATTTAGGTACGACCATCAACGCACCGCCGGCGATCACGCTGCGCCTGTCTCAACTCAAACGAATCCTAGGAATTGATATTCCTGTCATGGAAGTACACAGGATTCTGGCAGCGCTCGGCTGCGTCGTCTCTTCGCCATCGGCGGTTTCCCTCTCGGCCACGCCTCCCA
>JAYTUF010000784.1:0-3964 GCA_043744755.1 Anatilimnocola sp. | reverse complement strand
GTCTTAGGCGCTTAAAGCGGTGCCGCGAAAGATGCTCTCGGCAGCAACCCGGCTAAAGCAACTGGGCAGCGCGCTTGCGGAATTGCACGAACGAGTGTGTCAACAACTTGGTCGCGGCGCGTCGGATGTCGATTCGTTGGCCGCCGCGGTTACTTGCCTATTGCCGGTGATGATCCGGCATCGCGAGGCGTTCACCGCTGGCAGGGATTGGTTGAACGCGGCCGGCACATGGACGATGTCCGTCATAGACGATTGCGAAGCCGCCTTGGAATTGAATGCAGAACCAGCCGGCCGAATTGCGGAGTTGACCCGCGACGACCACGATGAATCGCTGCTGTGGACGCTCTACGAACTGCTGCTCAGCAGAATCACGACCGGCCAGCGGCGCGCGAGCGGCACCTTCTACACGCCGCCGAGCATCGCGCGGTACATGGTTGCCGAAGTCGATCGACGTTTCCGTCTGGCCGATATCCGCCCTGGGTACATGCTGGAACCCGCCTGTGGTAGCGGGGTGTTCTTGGTCGAAGTCATCGAGCGCGTGCTGCGCTGCGACGCGGCCCCTGCTCAAACAGCAGCGGAATTTCTCCCCAGGCTTATCGGCATCGATCTTTCGCCGGTCGCAATCTGCCTCACACGCGTGCGCATCGCGCTGACGTTGCAGGAATTCGGCATTGAACTTACTAGCGAGTTTCCCCAGCCAAGACTCATCGCTGGCAATGCGCTGGCTGGCCCCGACCACATCGCCGAGTTGAATCTGCCCATCACGGTGGTGATTGGTAATCCGCCCTTCTCGTACTTGTCAAGAAACGAACAGCCTTGGATTCAAAGCCTCATTCGTGGCGCTGACGAGCATGCCGGCTACTTCGCCATCAATGGACAGGCGCTCGGTGAACGCAAAACCTGGCTGCATGACGATTACGTCAAATTCATCCGCCTGGCGCAATGGTGCATCGACCGTGCCAGCAGTGGCGTGGTTTCCTTGGTCACGAATCAAAGTTGGCTCGACAACGCAACCTTCCGCATCGCCAGGCAGCAGTTGCTGCGGACCTTTCCGCAAATCGAGATCGTCGATCTGCACGGCGATTTCGCGCGACATAGTTTATCCCCTTCGCTCGAGCGCGATGAAAACGTCTTTGGAATCAGGCAAGGGATTGCCATCGCGACGTTCGTGAAGGGACCGAAGTCGATAGCAGCCAGCGTGAAGTACGCAGACCTTTGGGGCACGCGCGATGACAAGTTGCAAGGCCTGGATCAGCCATTGCAGCACACAACACTTCAGCCGCAACTCCCGTGGTTCACGTTTGTGCCTCAGCGCCAAGAAGTTCCCGCAGAGTATGCCGCCGCGCCGCTCCTCACGTCGCTCATGCCTGTGAATTCAACCGTTCCGGTGACGGCCCGCGATCATTTTGTGATTGCCCGCACGCGCGAAGAATTGCTGCAGCGGATCGACGAGTTTCGTGATCCGCGAATTTCGGACGAAGTAATTCGGAAGCAATACTTCGGCCGCACCCGCTCGAGTCGTTACGAACCGGGCGATACCCGCAGTTGGAAACTGAGCGCGGCCCGATGTGCTTTGATGGAGGAGCCTGAGTCGGCTAAATACATTCGCCGTTGCCTGTACCGCCCCTTTGTGTGGCGGTACATTTTCTGGCATCCGGCGCTGATCGATTGGCCTCGTGTTGAGATCACGCGGCATCTGCTCCGTGAAGTAAAGCCGCCGAACCTGGCTCTCCTCGCGCGGCGGCAATCGCTGGCGGGCAAGGCGTGCGACTTCTTTTGGATCACCAATTGCTTGCCGCTGGATGGCGTGATTCGCAGCGATAACCGCGGCAGTGAGTCGTTCTTTCCGCTGTGGCTGATCGGGAAGAATGACGAACCCGCGCGAGCCAACTTCAGTCCGCAAGTGCTGGCAGAAACAAGTGCTTCCCCGGAAACACTGCTGCAGTATCTTTATGCGCTGTTTCATTCCCGCACATACCGGACGCGATATGCAGCGGGGTTGGCAATGGAATTTCCGCGGGCCTTGATTCCAACGGAGCGAGAACGATTTCATTCCCTCGCACGAATCGGCCAGCGGTTGATCGAGTTGCATCTGACGGATCCGCAGCAAGAATTCAAGTTTGAGATTTCAGATTTCAAATCTCAGATTGTCGATTTCACGCAGCAGATCGAAGACTTCCACGTCGGCACTTACAACGTCTGCCGCAAGTGGCTGCAGATGGAACAAGCGAGCCGCGAATCGGCTGGGTTTCACCGGTTGCAACAGCTCATCGCGGAAACGATTCACTTGCAGCAGCAGATCGATGAGCAAATCGCAATGTCAGGGGTCGGGAGTCTTTGGCGAACTACGTCGTGAACTTATGGAACGACCAGACTCGCCAAAGACTCGCGACCCGGCCTTATTCAACCACGCCATAGTCGCGCCACATCTCCGGTAGCGGCGCGATAACATGCAGCGGCTCACGCGTCATGGGATGTCGCAGGCGGATACTGCGGGCATGCAAGGAGATGAGCCGCGACCGTTCGTCGTCATTCCACGGACCGAACGAAAGCTGGCTGCCGTAGAGTGAATCACCCAGTAGCGGCAACCCGCGCGACGCACATTGCACGCGAATTTGATGCGTCCGGCCCGTTTCGAGTTCAATCTCCAGCAGCGTCCCTTGCGGCAGCTTGTTCACCACGCGGTAGTGCAAAATGGCAACTTTGCCCGCGGGATTGTCTTTATCAACGACCACCGTCCGCGGCTCGCCGTCGATCTTCTGCAGATAGTCGGTCCAGGTTCCTTGCTCTTCCTTTGGCTGTCCCTGAACCAGAGCCCAGTACGTCTTCTGCACCGTCCGGCCTTCGAATTGTTCCGAAATCTTCCGCGCCGCTCGCACGTGCCGGGCAAAGATGATCGCGCCAGAAACAGGCCGATCCAGCCGATGCGGCACGCCGAGATAAATCTCGCCGGACTTTCCTTCGCGTTGCTTGATGAACCGCTTGACGCGCAGTTCCAAGCTATCGATCCCCAGCGGCGCTTGCGTCAGCAGACCGGCGGGCTTGTTGACGATCAGGCACGGGCCTTCGTCGTAGAGAATTGAGAATCCCAGGGGCAGGCTCATGACTGCCGGGAGCGCGCTGCTGCTTCCGTCTTGACAACTTCCCAAGGAATAACGTCATCGGCGGCGGCATCATCTTCATCCAGACGTCGGTCAAGCTCTGTTCGCAGCCCATCCGTCAACGCTGGCTGCGGAGATTCGTTCGCAATGGAATCCCAAATGTCGTGGACAAGCGTCAGGCGCTCGGCAAGCGATAGTTGGTCGATTCCTAAAGACTGCATCGTTTGCGACATGCCGAATGCTCCGAGAATAGGTGTTGTTCATCATACACCAACGCATATGACCGTAGTACGTGCTGACGCTCGCGGGGGCGTCGTCGGAATTCGACAAGAAATGACCAAACTCAAGAAAATTCATCAAAACCTATTGATCGGTGGCCGCCGTTAGGTATAAATGAGGGTGGATGGTTCCGTGAGATGAGTCGCGGCGGCGAAAATGTCGCAAAGAGGGTTGTAACGTTTCGCCCTCGGCCGCTCATATCAGAATGCTGTCACTTTCCTGCCTCGCAAATCCCCCCTTCCCGCTACAGTCAAAGGAATGCCCATGCTCGAGATCAACTACGGTAAGAACGATCGTTATTGTGACGGCATCTCGCGGCGGTCGGCCCTCAAGTTGGGCTTTGCCGGGCTGGGCGGGCTGTCGCTCGCCGGACTTTACCGGGCTGAAGCTGCGGCCGGGATTGGCTCCTCGAACAAGGCGGTTATCAACATTCATTTGGGTGGCGGGCCGTCGCACCAGGATATGTTCGATCTGAAGCCGGAAGCGGCCAAAGAATTCCGCGGCGAATTCAACCCGATTAAGACCAATGTTTCGGGTATCGAGATTTGCGAGCATTTCCCCCGCCTGGCCGCAATGGCCGATAA
>JAYTUF010000783.1:0-3975 GCA_043744755.1 Anatilimnocola sp. | reverse complement strand
CTCGAAGCTTGCTGCACCGCCTCTTCGGCCTGTAAGGCCGTCGCATTACAACCCTCAACCAGGCGAAAGAACGTTCCGAACTTCGCGTGGCGGCGAGGCCGCAATCTGGCCGGTTACGGGCGGGGAGTTTCGCGGCTGGTTCACTAAGCCGAACGGTGAACGGGATTTACTGTCTGGGTCGGATGAGGCGGACGCGCTCGAAGATTTGCGCCGAGCGATAGGCCACGATGCCGCAGAGGTGCTTCCGCCCGCGCCGAAAGCTGCCGCGCCTCTTCGGCCTGTAGAGGCTGTAGAGGCGGCGGTTCTCGGATACCTCAAGAACGCTCGAACGGGCGACAGCCTTGTAGAAGATTTCATTTCCGATGATCGGTATTTGAAGGATGAGCTGGACAAAGCCCTTCATGGCTTGATGACTCGCGGATTGGTTGCGTTTGACGGAACCACTTACAGGCGGGTAACGCAATGGAATACAGGCTACGCTAAACCCACGACGGAATCTAGCCCAGCCACGCCCACCGAGGCCACGGCTGAAGCGAAGGCACCCACGGAAGCGGAGATCAACGCCAAGCACGGCGAGCTGCTTAGAGACGCTGCGGCGGCGGCAAGAGAACGTCTCAAGAAGCTGGCGCAGGGGAATCAGTTGAACGCGGGGCTGGACCCGCAATCGCTGCTCGACTTGGCAACCGTTGCAGCCGAGTTCATGCACTCGAAGGGCATCTCGTTCAAAAAGTGGTCTGAGCCGTTCGTTAAGGAGATGGGGGAGTGGGTGCGGGAGCACCTTCAGGCGATTCGGGACCAGGCGGAAGAAGTCTACGACTCTCTTCGGGAAAAGGCCCTGAGAACCCTATCGTCGTCTCCGAGCCAAGCTCCACGCGGCGAAACGCGCACCCGCATGGCTGACCAATCCACGTCACTTCCACCGGAGAGTACAGGCGAACCTCCAGTACCTTCGCTGAAGGCTGAAGGCATTGAGGGCAAAGCCGATCCAAAAACGGAGCAAGCTCAAAAACCCGTCCCTTCTTCTGCTGCATCTTCTCAGGCTACCTCACGCGAAGACGACGGCGGCAACGTGGTCTACGTGCCGACGAAGCTGCCGAAGCAGTGGGGCGCACAGCCTCACCCTGGCCGCATTGTCGAGACGCAATCTATGGCGGCGACTGACGAGCCGGACATTACGCTGAAGCCGAACCTACCCGAATCGCTCATCAAGAGCGGCGCATTGACGGAAGTGCAGTTGACTGCAATCGCTTTGGCAGCGCAGAGCCATGAGCGCTTTAGCGCGGATGGAGTGCGGCAGGGCTTCTTCGTGGGCGACGGAACCGGAGTTGGCAAGGGCCGCGAAATCGCAGGCACTATACTTCACCACTGGCGTTCAGGCGTGAAGCGCATGGTGTGGGTGTCGTACAAGGACGATCTGATCGAGGACGCCAAGCGCGATCTCGCGGACCTTGGCGCGGACATCCCCATCATGAGCATCAAGAAGTTCAAGAAGGGCCAGACCATAGAGCCGAAGTTCAAAGAGGGCATCGTCTTCGTCGCGTATACGACGCTGGCGCAATCGGCGGCACCGCCCGTGAAGCAGAAGGATGGCAGCACTGGCAAGGAGTCGAAGGCCGACGACTTCTACCGGGTGCAGCAGCTCGCCGACTGGGCGGGTGAAGAATCCATGATCGTGTTCGATGAGGCGCACAAGGCCAAAAACGCGGTAGTGTCTGAAGGAACTGGACTTAGGAAGGGCAAGGCCAGCTCTGCTGGTAGATCGGTGACGTTGATCCTGGAGCAACTGAAGAAGGCTCGCGTGCTCTACGCCTCTGCAACTGGGTTCACTGACCCGACCAACATCGGATATGCGCAGCGGCTTGGGCTGTGGGGCGACGGCACGGCATTTCCGACGTTCCAGGCCTTTAGCTCCGCGATCAACCGTGGCGGCGTGGGTGCAATGGAGATGGTGAGCCGCGATATGAAGGCACAGGGCAAGTATGTGTCCCGCTTTCTTTCGTATGCCGGCGTCGAATTCTCTGAGACGATTCACGCACTGACCGACGCACAGCAGGAGATCTTTGAAGCGGCAGGGGATGCCTGGCGTTCAGTATTCAAGGACATCAATGCGGCAATGGGCGTGACCGATGCCGATAGCAACGTGAAGGCGAAGAACGCAATCAGCCAGTTCTGGAACGCCAACCAGCGCTTCTACCGATCTGTGCTGACGGCGATGAAGGTGCCGACACTGTTCAAGGAGATGGATGAAGCGCTGGCAGCGGACCGCAGCGTGATTGTGTCCGTGATGAGTACTGGGGAAGCGGCGACGGAGCGGGCGCTCTCGGACATGATAAATGACGAGGAGGGCAGCCTGGACGATCTGGACGTGAGCCCGGCTGAAATTCTGAAGCAGTTCGTCGAGAAGAGTTTCCCCATCTACCAATACGAAACGGTGGTGGATGAGAACGGCCGAGAGGTCTCGCAGTTGGTTAAGGATGCGGACGGTAACAACGTCGTCAGCAAGGAAGCGCTGGCCATGAAGGAAGCGCTACTCAAGCGGCTGGATGGTTTGCAGATGCCCGAGGCGGCGCTGGATCAGATCGTAAACCGCTACGGGGCTGCGAACGTGGCGGAGCTGACTGGGCGCGTGAACCGCATCGTGGAAGGCGAGGACGGCAAGAAGTTCTTGGAGAAGCGCAAGGGCGAAGACGGCAACAGCGTCAACGTCGAAGAAGCGCGACGATTCCAGGCGGGCGAGAAGCGCATTGCGATCATCTCGAACGCTGCATCGACAGGCATCTCACTCCATGCCGACCGCAGAGCCAAGAACCAGCAACGGCGTGTCCACATCATTCTCGAACTGAAGTGGTCGGCGGATGACCAGATGCAGGACTTCGGACGTTCGCACAGAACCAACGAATCGAGCCAGCCGAGCTACAAGCTGCTCTCTGTCAATGTCGGAGCAGACAAGCGTTTCAGTTCGTCGATCGCACGGCGGCTAGAGCAGCTCGGCGCATTGAGCCGTGGCGATCGCGGGAGTTCCGGCGCCGGAGATATCGCCAAGTACAACTTCGAGACCAAGTACGGCGAGGCGGCAGTCAAAAGCGTTATTGGCCAGATGAATCGCTCGGAAAGCGCAACTCTGGTGATGATGGGCCTAGCCAAGGAAGGGCAGGAAGCGAAGGAAAAGATTCCCGTCACCCAGTTCCTCAACCGTCTGATGTCCTTGCCTCTCGACGTGCAAAACCGGACCTTTGACAGATTCATGGATGCGTTCCAAGGCGCAATCGAGAACGCGAAGAAGCAAGGGCTATTTGATGGTGGGGCAGAGCGCATCAAGGCTGATCGGCTGGAGATGGCGGCAGAGCCTCTCGTGATCCGAACCGATGAAACGACGGGGGCGAGGACTACGCACCACCCATTGAACGCACTGCACAAGCGTGAGCGGATCGAGTGGGAGAGTGCAAAGGAATTGGTCCGTAAGGACCATCGCCTGATGAAACAGAAGACCAGCGGTCGATTGATCGCGGTCAATCGTGAGCCTTACAATACCAAGACCGCGCTCGATGGAAGTCTGGTGCCGCAGTATCGCTTTGCAGCAGCATCGGGGGCGGGAGCGGTTGAAGGGCCTGATCTGGATGCGAAGTATGAGCCTGTGCCAGCGGACAACGCGGCTCGGGATATGTGGGATGAACAGTACAAGGCGGCCGGCCCGTTCAAGACCGAGCAGGTTCACTTGATGGGCGGCAGCGTGCTGCCGATCTTTGACAAGCTTGGCGAAGGAAACCAGCCACTCAAGGTTGAGATTGCAGTGATGCCAGATGGCGAGAGGATCTTGGGCGTTCGTATCCCAACCCTACGAATCAAGCAGGTGCTTCGCAATCTCGGAATCGGCGCGACAGTTAATGGCATCGACGTTTACAACGGCGTGTTGGCTGGCGAGAGCTACGACCTGGCGAATGGACTGAAGGTGAAGAAGCTGGTACGAGCCGGACA
>JAYTUF010000782.1:0-15715 GCA_043744755.1 Anatilimnocola sp. | reverse complement strand
GCGGTCCATGCGAGTGACCCGGCGGGCAATTGGCACCATGCGCATGGTGCCAGCAACAGCCGAGCAGGATATGCAGGCTGAAAGCGGCAATCGCGATGAGGGTGGTAATGGTACGCATGGCAGACTTAGACTTTGAACTCCACCTTCGATTGTTGGTTAAGCTTGCGGACAAGTCAATCGCAACCTCCGCCCGTCGCTACTCGTTATACGAGCAGGGGCCAGCGGTTGAACTCGCTGGCGGACTGCAGCGTAGCGGTAAAATCGACCGTCAAAGTAAGATTTTCCTCGATCATCCACGGCATGACCGGCAGCGGATCGGTTCGGTTCCATCCGCAGCCGCGCACCCGTCGCTGGCCACGAAGATGGAACGCGGTCCACGCATTCCGCTCGAAGGCTGCCAGACCGGCCAGCGCGGGAGGCAACACCCGCGGTCCGTGCCGCAACGCATCGATTTCCAAATAGCTCACGCCCACTTCGAAATAGCCATCTCGCTTAAGCAGATATTTTTCGCGATCGAACCGGCTGCTAGAGCCCTTGTTCGTGGGTGAGACGATTTCCAAGGCGGCGACGATCCGGTTCTCCGGCGCGCGGCGAATCAGCAGGGAATACTTGCTATCGACCTCAACCTCTTCGACGTATTCAATCACGGCGGCGGACTCGACGAATAAATGGTACTCTCCCGGCAACTGTGACCGCAGTGCCGTGCGGATTTCAAATAACCAATCCTTGTAGAATTCTGCCCAAAGTCCGGCCGTCTCGATGCGATCTAGTAACACATTGAGATTGTCCACATGAAGCCTCGCCCAACGCGTTAAGCATATGAATTTGCGAACGCTAAATGTTAATCCTCGCCCGTATCCAGCACCGCCAGAAACGCCTTCTGTGGGATATCGACCTGGCCGATGGATTTCATCCGCTTTTTGCCTTCTTTTTGTTTCGCCCAGAGTTTGCGCTTGCGGGTGATGTCGCCGCCGTAGCACTTGGCGGTGACGTTTTTTCGCATCGCGGGTTTTGACTCGCGGGCGATGATCCGGCCGCCGATCGCCGCTTGGATGGCGACCTCGAACATGTGGCGATCGATTTCTTCTTTTAGCCTTTTGCACACATTGCGGCCGCGGCGCTCGGCATCGTAACGGTGACAAATGACGGAGAGAGCATCGACGCGGACGTTGTTGACGATAATATCGAGCTTCACCAGATCGGCCGCCTGATAGCCGATGACTTCATAATCCATCGTGCCATAGCCGCGGGTGGCGCTTTTGAGCTTGTCGTGCAAGTCGTAGATGACTTCGGCGAGGGGAATGTCATACACGAGCATGGTGCGCGTGGGTGAAAGGTATTCTTGCCGCACCAGGATGCCGCGTCGATCCTGGCAGAGCTTCATCACATTGCCGATGAACTCGGCGGGCTGAATCAGGTTCACGCGGACGATAGGCTGCCGGAATTCTTCGATTTGTCCCGAATCGGGCACATCTTGCGGCTTGTGGATTTGAAACACATCGCCGTTGCGGTTGAGGATTTCGTAGGTGACGTTCGGTGCCGTCTGCACCAAGTCGATATCCGATTCCATTTCCAATCGCTGCTGCACGATCTCCATGTGCAGGAGACCGAGAAACCCGCAGCGAAAGCCGAAGCCGAGCGCATCGCTGGTCTCCGGCTCGAATTCAAAGCTCGGATCGTTCATCGAGAGTTTTTCGAGAGCTTCGCGCAGTTCGGTAAAATCCTGACCGTCGGAAGGATAGAGCCCGCAATAGACCATCCGCTTCGGCGGCTTATAACCTTCGAGCGCCGGCGCCGGATTGTCGCCGGCGGTGGTCACGGTATCGCCGATATGCACCAGCTTGAGCGATTTGATGTTGCAGATGATGTAGCCCACTTCGCCAGCCTGCAGCACATCGCAGGCGGTCCGCTGCGGCGTGAACTGGCCCAGTTCGAGAACTTCGTGCGAACTGTTGGTCCGCAGGAAGCGAATCTTCTGCCCACGCTGCAAGCGGCCATTGATGACCCGCAGGTAAGTGATGCAGCCGCGATAGTCGTCGTAATGCGAATCAAAAACCATCGCCTGCAAGACGGCCTCAGGATCACCGGCCGGCTCGGGAATGCGGTGAATCAGCGCGGCACAAAGTTCCTTAATTCCAGCGCCGGTCTTGGCACTGACCTTGAGAACCGTGGAGGCTTCAATCGCCAGCGTCTGCTCCATTTCGAGGAGCACTTCGTCGATGCGGGCATTGATCAGGTCGATCTTGTTCACGATCGGCACGATGGTCAGGTTCGAGTTCATCGCCGCGAAAGCATTCGCCAGCGTCTGGGCCTCAACGCCCTGCGCCGCATCGACGACGAGGATCGCCCCTTCGCAACAGGCCAGCGACCGCGAGACTTCGTAATGAAAATCGACGTGGCCGGGAGTATCGATCAGGTTGATTTCATATTCCTGGCCATCGAGCGTATACATCATCCGCACGGCGCGGGCTTTGATGGTGATGCCGCGGTCACGCTCAAGCTGCATGTCGTCGAGCATCTGGTCCTTGAGCTCGCGCTTGCTGACGGTGCCGGTGAACTCCAGCAGCCGGTCGGCGAGGGTGCTTTTGCCATGATCGATGTGGGCAATAATGCAAAAGTTGCGGATGAATTTACAAGGAATAGCGGGCATGGGCTTACAATCAACTCGAATAGCTCGGTCAAGGTTTCAAAGCGTGGATGGGCTGGGATGCTCGAATTCATAATTGGCCGGGGACGATTCGACCTCAGCCGGCGCGACAAGCACTATCATGGAAATCTGTGAATGCGACTCATCCGACAACTCTTGCATGTATTCCCAAAAGTCGTCATTGCGTTCAATGCGGCTTAGGCCGTCGAATCGAGGATCGATGATGCGAATCCGGATTGAGCCCGAACTGTAGCGATACGACTTCGTCTTCGCATCCGGTTGCAACTGTTCATAGGCTTTCAGCAAGTCGGCAATTTCGGCTTCAGCTGTTTGACGGCTTCTTTGAATCATGACTTCATAGCCTCCCCTTGATGAAATCCAGGATGCGATCAACGGCTTCTACAAAAAAGGTAGCTTCACGCAATGGAATGGGGCCGGAGAAATACCGCAAATCAGTGTTCCAACTTGTTACAATAACAAAATCCTCGTTGATCTGACGCGGCGTGGCTTCGCCGCTGATCCCCACCGCCGCTTCCCGAAGCAACTCCAAATCGTGCCCGAATCGCCCACGCAGCCGCTCAAGCGTCAGAGCTTTCTGGTTGCGTGGCGTACGAGCAAGCAGCCAACATTTAACTGCACATTCCGCTGCATAACCGGCCAAGTAAACCGCGCCGGTTGTGCGTTCTGAAGTCAGCAGAATGTCGCTGTCCTCGCGGCGCTGAACGGCTGCCCGCCAGTAATATGTCTCCGCAAGGAGAACGTGTTGTTGACGGGCTAGCCGCTTTGCCATGATCGATGCCGTTCACCCCTTCTTGCGATGCCAGTCCAGCCGCGCGAGGCCCGCGGCGCCGATGTAACCGGCTTCGCCTTCCGGGGGTGCAAAATCGATGGTAGTACGCTGGGCCAGAATGGGGAAGGCGTGTTGACGTATTGTACTCTCGGATTCTCTGACATAGGCAGCCGGCGGCCCGTCTCGTTGACTACCACTCGTTGCGGTGCGATGATGATTTCAGGCCGGAACAGAGGGAGCCGTGATGGATTTCGAGTGGGACGAGGACAAGGCCCGCGTTAACGAATCCAAGCACGGCGTCTCGTTTGTTGAGGCATCGTCGGTGTTCGGTGACCCGCTGGCCATCACGTTCGACGACCCGGTTCACTCGACCGATGAAGACCGTTATCTGACCATCGGGCTGTCGGCGGCCGGTCAGGTGGTGGTCGTCTCGCACACCGACCGCGACTCCGCCACTCGCATCATTAGCGCAAGGGTGGCCAGCCGCGGCGAACGCAAGGGTTACGAAGATGGCAACTACCCCAGAGCCTGACGACGACCTGTTGCCGGAGTATGACCTGTCGCAACTCCACGGTGGGGTGCGGGGAAAGTACTACGCCCGCTATCAGGCAAACCCCCCGAAGATGGTCCGCCTAGACCCGGACGTTGCAGTGGCGTTCCCCACCGAAGCGGCAGTGAACGCGGCGTTACGGTTGCTGGCTGAGGTCGCCCGTCGCCAGTCCGCGTAGTCGATGCCGCCGACCTGGCAGCTAACATATAGTTCCGGTGCGCAAACTCTAGTTCCCTCCCACGAGGTCTGGATAATCGCGTAAGACGCAATCAGGAACGGAGTCGCCGCGTCCTATTGCTTGTTTGACTTGGACCTTATGGGCGAAATCGTGGCCATTTCTCCCGCCGATTCTAGTTAACGCCTCTTGGTTTCCTGCATCGCGAAACTGTCGGCACAGGGTTCTCCATTCGGCAAGTGTAAGTTGCCAAGCTGCAGGAACACCCATTTCATCGTCGCTGGTAGTCTGAATTTCCGGCGGATTCACAGTGTCAGAATTGATGACTGAGTTAGTCTCCGTCGGCAATGTTGCGGCCGCAATCCACTCCTGCCTGAGAGAATACGCAATACGCTTGACGTCCTCGACGACCTCCGATGATCCCGCGCACTCCAGTTTTGGCTCAGTCTGAGGATGAATCTGCATGGACGACAGTTTCGCGAATAGCTTCGCCATTGCACCATCAGGATCGCGGAAATAGCTTGATCCCCGTAGGCGATAAAACTGCCAGCCGAGGCGTTCCAACATGGCTTGACGCGCCATATCTTCGGGAATCTGCTCAATTGGATGAAAACGATCGCCGTCACATTCAACGGCCAGGCGTCGCCCTGCTCCCTCAACAACGATGTCGATCCGAAATGCTCCAACCTTCCATTGAGGGACCACGTGATATCGCGCTGCAACAAGACGTTCAACTACTTGCCTTTCGAACTCGGATTCCGTTTTGCCGACAACGGCCTGGTGTGCGCGGCTAACAGCTTGGGGATCGTACGCGTGGTCCAGCAACAACCGCCGCAAGTCATTCGGTTGTAAGTCGCGCTCTCGATCCAAAGAATGCACTACCCATAACTGATTTCGCGCGCGGCTGGCGGCCACATTCATTCGCTGTTTCGCGTCGTCTCTTTGCTGCCGAGGTAGCGGCCCTTCGTGTGGAACAGCAACCATCGACAGAAAAATTACGTCTCGTTCGTCTCCCTGAAATTGCGCAGCATTCCCACAAATAATCCGTCGTGAGAGATACTCTTCAGGCGACAAATTCCGCTGTAGAATCTCATCGATTCGGAAGGCTTGGTCATCACCAAGCAAAGAGATTACTCCAAAGGACTGTCCTTCGTATGCCAGATGGCGCACGGCGGCAATTAACAAAGAAGCTACCGACATGGCCTCATGTTCGTTTACGTTTTCGTCGCGTGAACTGCTCTCGACGCGAATGGGAACGATAGATGGCGCAAGCTGTGAGGAGGTTGAGTCGCGTAGCGCCTGGATTCGGCCTTGGTAGCAAAGAAAATTGCTGAAAGCGATGATCTCTGGAACGCATCGAAAATGCTCTCGTAAGCAAACCATCCCGCCGAACGATTGCCTGGCAAGGTGATAAACGGACAAGCGTCCATCGTACAACTCCCTATTTGGGATTCCATCCAGATGCTCTCTGATCAAATCTGTGAATACGCTAGCGTTTATGCCCACTGCCGACGGACTCACTTGCTCGTGATCCCCGACGATAATGACTTGTTTCGCCAGTGTTAGTGCCAGTAAACCCATCAAATCGCATTGACTAGCTTCATCAATAATCACAACGTCAAATTGAGTCACGGAAAAGTCGAAGCATTCTGGCAAGCGAGAAATTGGCACGATCCAAACTGGAACAGACTGCCGACACTTTTTCATGCAATCACGAGCTTGAGCGAGAAGTTCAGGGGCGCGCCGAACATACCCCGCCCCCAGCCTTCGCATCGTGTCAGCCCAGCCGACCAGTGCTTGCTGTTGGTCTTGTGTGACGCGTCTTTTCAGTCCCGCCCATGTCTTTCGGTCAATCGCTTGGATCGTTACGCCGGCCAATCTAACCTTGAGTTGCTCGACTTCGTTTGAAAGTGAATCACCGTCCAATCCTTGAAGTCGGAGTAGCTCGTCACTCAACTGACGCCATTTCCAGGCCCGAATTGCGTCACCGGGCACGACGACGGAGCCGTGAATTCCGGCACGTTGTCGAATACCCGCCGCCCATGTTGGAGCGGTTT
Organism: Anatilimnocola sp.; assembly: GCA_043744755.1. Classification (GTDB taxonomy): domain Bacteria; phylum Planctomycetota; class Planctomycetia; order Pirellulales; family Pirellulaceae; genus Anatilimnocola. The sequence continues at coordinate 9,496 of JAYTUF010000782.1, read as the reverse complement.
TCTCTAACTGACTCAGTAGCTGCCTCCTTCGTACGGCACGCGGTCGGTTCCGCAACATCCTGGTTAATTCCTGAAGTGCACCTTGATATTGGACCGTGTCGTGTGAAACCGTTGCGTCATGTAACGCTCTGATGCATGGAATCGTCGACCCTTGCAGCAACTTACCCTGCTGCGCAATTCGATCCCGATGAGCGCTAAGTTGCAGTCTCGTCGCCAGTTGCTGAAGGTGAGGCAATAGGTCCGCACCAACGGCCGCGAAAAAACGCTTCGACTTTCCGGTGGGTTCTGAAGTGGATGGGCGCCGACCCAGCATTGTCTCCCATTGAAACCCAACCTGTTTTAGCTTCTCCATATTCGGCGCTACTTGTTGCGACCACCAGTTCAATATGCGCTGGACTTCGGCCCGAAACTGGTCACACACATGCTCCGGTTCGGCGCCGAATTCTTCGAAAGTAGGCTCTCCGTGATTCGCCAGCAGCCCGTCCCAAAGTATGGCGAGTTCCGCTCGAAGTTGGATAATTGAGAGATGTGCATGGATCGACTTGAAGTGGTCGATGTGCGACGGAGCACCGCCCGTCACCTGCCATCCCTGAATTGCCCGCTTCCAAGCCCGGTTGACTGTGAGAACAACCCAACCGATTTGCCCACCCTTCCCCAGGTAGTTGACAATTTCGTCCGCGATGGCAACTTGCCTTGGCAAATCTCCCGTTGAATGAACGGCCGGGTTAAACTGAAGCCGAATGAGCCTTGACGCTGCAACGAGCTGAGTTACTTCGTCAATTTTCGCGAGCAAATGATCCCAGACCTCACGATCAACCGGTTGACCGACGCTGGCGTCAATTGCAGCACAACGCCAATCGCTAAAATGCGAGAATTCGGCTCGGAGTTCGGAAAATGCGTCAAATGAGCATTTGATAACCTGAGGAGTACCAGGAGCGAATCGCAAACTTGCCCACAACTCTGCATCTCGGCGACTAAGCGGATTCGTCAACTGTTGGGCGGCATTCACGGCTGATTGAAAATCGCGCGGTTGCATAAGCTGTAATGGGTCATGAAGCTCGTGACTGACATGCTCGTCGTCTTCAGTGGTTGTGTCGGGATTCAATGCATAAAGCTCGACAAGCTCGCAGGGCTGCAAAGGTATTGGCGCATCAAGCGGGATCGGACCAGGTATCCAATCGTCTTGATCCACTCCTTTGGCGACGAAGCGCGCGGCTTCTGAGGGGCTAATGGGCTCACCGTTTACGACAATATTGCGAAACTCCCCTGATCTGACTTGAAATAGTTCTTCTTGACGCTTAGCGATCGTTTCCAAGAGCCGTTTGCGCTGATTTGTGAATTGTGCCGCTTCGCGTTCTAAGGTGTTCAAATCGGCACCTGGCAGGCGGTGTTGAATTGTCTCCACGGATTCCTTCAGTTCATTGCGACTCTGTGCATCTCGGTCCAGCACGCTGACGCACAACGGTCGAAGGGGTTCTACAACTTGATCACGCAGCACGCGGAGTGCTTTGCTCGTGTGGCTCGTGACCAAGATGCTCTTGTTCTGCGCCAACAAGTGCCCAATGAGATTGGCAATGGTATGGCTCTTTCCGGTCCCCGGCGGACCCTGAACCAGCACTGCCTTGTGACGTTCCAACCGTTCAGCAATTTGAACTTGCTCCAAATTGAACGGCTTTCCGAATAGTACGTCGGGATGTCCAATCTCGCTTCGCCAATGGTCCCTCGGAGTTGGCTCAGCTTCAGAAACCTCAGGTTGAGGATGGCAGCCAATGATGCTCAACAATCCTGGGCCGAATTCCTGAGATGTTGATATGCGTTTCAACGTGTCTTTAATCGCCCGGCTGTAACCGAGTGTACGGCTGCGCAAGTACAGAACCGGCGCACGGCCAATTGTCGGGGATAAAGATTCACTCAGTGGTTTTTGGTTTCCCAAGAAGATCCCGTGCCCATCCAGTCGCTGGACGAGACTCTCGAGAAATCCATCTGCCTCTATCGCCAGGGGATGAAGATTGGCTTCGTCGACTTCCGTTGCCAGTCCCTGAATGTGTGGACCTGCGTCTGGGATCGCCTGAAGCGCTCCCGAGTAGAATTCGGGACTTGTTTCAGCATAAGAAATCGTAAATGCCGGCACATTCGTATCAAAAGCCAATAGCACCCGTTGCAACAAAACTGGGTGAAAGATCGAGTTTGACTCCTGCGTCCAACTCAGTACGCCATCTCTAAGCATGAGTTCAAGTTTCTCGTTCTCTCGTTCTAACCGGCCATGAACGTCGAATAGCTTCTCGTAAACCTTAATCGCGGCCCGCGTAATAAGTTCTGCCTTGTGCCATTGGTGCCGTACTTCTTTCCAATGGGCCAGTGACTGCGGCCTCAGTACGTCATCCTGGAACCGAACAACAGGATTGTTGTCGGCGCCTATGTTGAGGTAATCGTGAAAACCGACCTCTTGGTTTGGATCATCCCAACCGGCCCGCAACCACTCGCGTATTGTTACGGGAGGATCCGGCGGCCGGGTAACATTTGGCCGCACAACCGTGAGCACTACCAGCGAAGGCTCGGCCTGCCGAGGCTCGCCATCACGGGTTTCGGTTTCGGTGGCAGGCAAGGCGCGCGGAAGCGATCGAATAATGGAGGGATGATCTGGCAACTCATCCAACCAAAACGCCCATGGTTGGTCAGCTATTCGAACGACTGCGGGATTCAGACGGCTGTTTAAGTCATCGAGAAAGCTAAATACCTGTTTAAGACGTTGATTGGCCTCCTCTAGGCACATTTTGCGGACTCCCAGCATTCGACTCAACGCTCCCGATGATTGTCACGAGACACCACAGACTAATGCGTTTTTTATCGCCACTCAATCATGAAAGTTGGAGAAACAAATGGGGCAGGGGAAGCGCCGAGTAATCGGTGAGGGGGCTTGGATTGTGCGCAAAATCGTCGAGAGCATTAGTATTTGCTCGTTTCTGCTCGCGCTGCGTTCGGCGCGATTGCGTTTGAACACACCATCACCCCTTCTTGCGATGCCAGTCCAGCCGCGCGAGGCCCGCGGCACCGATGTAGCCGGCTTCGCCTTCCAGGAGTGCAAAGTCGATGGTGGTTCGCTGGGCCGGAATGGGGAAGGCGTGTTGCCGGACGATGTGGCGAACACGCTCGATAAACCGTTGACCCAGCGGATGGTCTGCCCCGCCGAAATTCATCGCTCCGCCGAGCAACACAGCGGCGGGATCGATCGTGTGGATCAGGCTGACAACGCCAAAACCGAGGTAGGTCGCTAGTTCGTCGATGAGATCAAGCGAGAACTGATCGCCTCTCTGGGCTTCGTCCGCGATCATCTTCGGCGTGAGTGGATCGGCGTCGGAAATGCGGTCGAGCAGGCTTGTTTTCGGGCCTTTTGCAAGTAATTCATCTGCGTGTTTGAGTAGGCCCGTTGCACTACAATACGCCTCCAAGTGACCCCGCTGGCCACAACCGCACATCCGGGCGTTGGGGTTGCAATCGATGATGATATGGCCACATTCGCTGCCGTGGCTGTTTTCGCCGTCGATGGAAAGGTCGCCGATAATGATGCCGCCGCCGACGCCGGTGCCCAGCGTGAGCATGATGATGCTGTGATATTGAGCGCCGCCGCCGACCCAGAACTCGCCATAAGCGGCCGCGTTCGCATCGTTGGCATACGAAGTAGGTAAGCCCCAAACCTGATTCACCCGGTCGCGGATCGGAAAATGATACCAATGCGGCAGATTGTGCGGCTCCAGCAAGCAACCCTTGGGAATGTCCATCGTCCCCGGCGTGGCCAAGCCGATCGCCGAAAGATCGCTGCGGCCGAGGTTGATTGCCCGCAGCATCACATCCGTCGCCAGCCGAGCCCGCTGCACCGCGGCTTCCGGCCCATCTGCTTCCTGCGTCGGCACCTTCGTCAGCGCAAGCGTGCGGCCCAGGTCATCGACCACCCCCAGCTTGATGTTCGTCCCGCCGACATCAATCCCCAAGAACAACGGCCGCTTGGCCTCCGCTGCCGTAACCGTTTTGACATGTGCCGTCATGCGTGAATCATCCGTGCTGCTGGGGCCATGCTGCTGTGGAAAGTTAAGGACAAAGTATAGAAAGCGAGTGAGCAGGCTGCTACCTCTGCCACTGGCTGCGGGTTGAAAAGTGAAGCAGTTGGCGTGCCTAAGGCGAGTGCTAAGAGCTATAATTGAACAGTACCGCGGCCGATTGTCCGCAACCCACTTTATCGAGCGAGCCAGCCGTGCTTGAGAGCATCACCTTCAAAAACTTCCGTGCTTTGCGCGACTGCACTTTGCCGCTGGGACCTGTCACCGTCCTGGTGGGTCCGAATGGGGCGGGCAAAAGTTCGGCTCTGCGGGGGATTAAGTCACTCGCTTCGCCCGAAGTTTACTGGCCGCACGATAGGAGCGCGCAAGCTCAATTGACATTGGAGCCAACACGGCTGGAGGGTGAATGGGCATCTGGGTCCGATCGAATTCGGCTAATTCGGCAATGGAATTTTCCGATCGATGGATCACCGACTCACTCACACCCACACAAGGTTCTTGAAGGGGACAAGAATGCGAACTATGCAATCGGAATACTCAACCGGATGAGACGATTTGAGTTTAACCAGGCTCGAATTGCACATCCTGCAAAACTGACGTCTGATCCGGTTCTCAACGACGATGGGTTTGGATTGCCGGCGGTCTTAGATCACTTAAGAGACGCTTACCCTGAAAGATTCGAGCAGCTCAATCATGAACTTGGTGAATGGTTGCCGGAATTCGACAGAATATTGTTTGGGACAACTCAGAATAGCGAGCGAACGTTGTCATTGCGATTGAGAAAGACGCAGACAAGTCTCCCTGATACGTCTCTTTCGGCAGGAACGCTCTTTGCACTTGCGCTACTTGTGCTTGCCAATGATCCAAGTCCGCCGCCGTTGATTGCCCTCGAAGATCCGGATCGCGCGCTTCATCCGCGGCTCCTTCACCGCGTGCAAGAAGCAATGTACCGTCTTGCCTACCCCCAAAACTTCGGGAGTGATCGTGAACCCGTGCAGATGATTGCGACTACTCACTCGCCCTACTTTCTGGATTTATTTAGAGATCATCCCGAGGAAGTCGTAATTGCAGACAAGACTGAAGATGGAGTTCAATTTAAGCGACTTTCCGAACGCCCTAGAATCGATGAGATTCTGCCGGATGGTTCACTTGGCGAACTTTGGTACAGCGGCATTTTTGGTGGAGTGCCTGCGGAATCATGAAAGTTGCCGTATTCAGCGAATGGACTGCAGACGAAGCCTCGCTCAGTATCCTCCTGCCCGCGATCATGAATGGGCCAGTCGAAGTGAGCAAAGCGCTGAAGACTCGCCCAGGCGGATGGACTCATGTCATCGCGCTGTTGCCTCAAATTTTGCACGAAATATACTACGCGTCCGACGTCGAGGGGTTGATTGTCGTATTAGATTCGGATTTCTCGCCGGTGCATCAGCGGGAGCACGAGTTGCCGAATCAGGCCGAGAAGGATTGCAGGCTTTGTAAGTTAATCGAGGTTGGCAGAAGAACCCTATGCAATTTAGAGAGTCGGGCTGGAGATAGGCCGGTTCCCAGCCCACTTCACCTAGCTTTTGGACTCGCTGTTCCTTCAATTGAGGCCTGGTGCTTGTGTGGCGACGATCGAAGTGTCTCAGAGGCAACTTGGAACAACTCTCGCAAGCAGAATCAGACGCCATACACGGTTCCAGACTTGAAGCGTCGACTTTACAAATCGGACCGTGCGACAGTTTCGCAAAAGAATGATATAGCAATCAAACTCGTTCAAAGGCAAGCAAATGATCGAGGGATTGAACATCTGACGAGCTGCTTTCCCATAGGATTCGGTACTTTGGTTCGGATGCTCAAGGAATGGCCAGCAACACCGTTAGAAGGCACCCCCTCATGACTCTCGATTACCTCGTCATCGCGCCGCACCCCGATGATGCTGAATTGGGGATGGCGGGGGCGATTTTGAAGTTCAAAGCCGAAGGGCGGAGCGTCGGCGTGTTGGATTTGACCAGCGGGGAACCGACGCCGCAGGGCAGTTTGGAGATTCGGGCGCGGGAGACAAACGCGGCAACTGCGATTCTGGGCCTTGATTGGCGGGGGAATCTTGGGTTGCCGAATCGCAGCTTGGAGCCGACGCTGGAAGCGCGGGCGAAATTGGCGGGTGTGATTCGCGAACTGCGGCCCAAGTGGCTGTTTGCTCCCTACTGGATCGATGCTCATCCCGATCATGTCGCGGCGACACAGCTCATCGAAGCAGCTCGCTTTTGGGCGAAGCTTTCCAAAACGGATATGCCGGGAGAGCCTTGGCATCCGCAGCGGATCTATAACTACTATTGCGTGCATCTGAAGCAAGCGGCCCAGCCGGCATTTGTGCTTGATATTAGCGAATTCTGGGAGAAGAAGATCGCCGCGATCCGCTGTTATGAAAGTCAATTCATCACGGGCCGGCCGACTGACTCTCCCACGTTTCTCGACAATTTGCGCGACGAAGCGGCCTACTGGGGGAAGACGATTGGGACTAAGTATGGCGAGCCGTTTGCTTGCCGCGAACCAATTGGCGTCAAGAGCATGACGGCGTTTGTTTAGTAGGCCGGAACGAGCGGTACTCCGCGCTGTTCCGGCCTGACGTGCATGGCGGCCTGGTTTTGCACATCTCGCCGGAACTACGGAGTACCTTGTTACCGGCCTACGAGTCGTCGAGAAGTTCTTTCAACATCAATTCTCGCCGCAGCAAGAACGCGCGCGTCACTTTGTAGTGTTCGGTCTGCTCGTATTCGATCGGTTCAATGCCGCGCTCGCTGAAGTGATAGATAATCGCATCGGGATAGGCCAGCACGATGGGCGAATGCGTGGCGATGATGAATTGCGACCCGCGGCCGACCAGGCCATGTAGCGCTGCGAGAAACGAGAGCTGCCGTTGCGGCGAGAGGGCCGCTTCGGGTTCGTCGAGCAGGTACAAGCCGTTGCCGCCGAACCGCGACGTCATCAGGTTCATGAAGGCTTCGCCGTGCGACTGCTGATGATACGAAGCGGCTTCGCTGAACGGTCCTGTCGCAACCGTTCCCACTTCGTCGAGATAGCTGGCCAGGTTGTAAAAGCTTTCGGCCCGCACGAAGTAGCTGTCGCTGCGGGCCAGCCGTTTGCCGCCGCCACGGTTCAATTGCAGCTTCTTCCAAAACTCCTCATCGTGCGTATCGCGCGTCTTGAACATCGCATGGCGTCTTGAACCCCCTTCCGCGTTGAAGCCCTCGGCCAGCGCGATTCCTTCTAGCAGCGTCGATTTGCCAGCGCCGTTTTCGCCGACGAAGAAGGTCACGCGCGGATGGAACTTTAACTCGCGCAGCTCGCGAATCGCGGGGATCGCGTAAGGATAGACATCGAACGAGGAGACAAACTCGCGCCGTAGGGCGATGCCGTTCAGGAAACAGGGTTCGTCGAGTTTGGTCATGGCTTGCGAATCTCACGACCACTTCGCTTCCAACTGCCGCAGTTGTTCGCGCAGCCGGGCGACGTCGGCTTGCAGTTCGGCGACTTCCACGCGCAGCTCGGCGAAGTCGTCTAACGATACACCCCGCGGCGGCGGAACCGGTGGAGCGCTACGAGAGACGGAAGGCGATGGAGCGGATGAAGTTGAACTGGTGGCAGGTCGATCATCGTCGTAACCACGATCACCCACATGGCCCGCATACTGGGCTTTGAGTTCGACGATCTCCCGTTCCTTGTACAGATTGTGCGAAACAATCTGTCCGCGGCCTGGCGGCGTGAGTTCGATCATCAGTTGCTTTTTCAGCAGCCCATCGACGATCTGCTTTAGAGCCGCCTGATCGGAGATTGTTTCCATCCGCGCTGCGCGAGCTCGCAAGTCGCCCAAGGTTTGTTCGCCGCGGAGGAGCAGTTCCGTCATTACCGAAATTTCAAACTTATCAACGCCCAGCCATTCGTAAGCATGATGCCGATACTTGGGGACCCGGCCGCTCCCTTGCACTTCCGTCACGGCCGCCTGACCGCGCAGCTCATCGAGAATCTGCTCGACTTCTTCCGGCGTCAGATTCATCAGGGGCTCGCGGTTGCTCTTCTGGTTGCAACCGGTGACGATGCCGTTGAGCGTCATGGGGTAAGCATCGGGCGTGGTCTTGGCCTTTTCGACGAGCACGCTGAAGACTCGCCGCTGGCGGGAGTTGAGAGCCTGCCATAGGCGTTTCGGAGCTTCGCCTGGTTGTTGATCCGTCATGGATTGTTCCTGAATTGAATTGTCCCCTCTCCTCAGCGTACTGGGGAGAGGGAGTAAGACAAAGGAGCACTACTTTGCCTTCTCCAAACCGCCGTCGATCAGTTCTTGATAACCGGGCTTGAGCGAGCGGACGTCGAAGCCTTCCTTCTTCAGCAGTTCACCGCAAGCGAGTGCGCGTCGGCCCGCTTTGCAATGCGTGTAGATGATTTTGGTCTTATCGAGTTTCTTCACCAGGTCGGCCAGTTGGGCTTTGTCATCGAGCTTGCTCTTGGGCAGGTGAATGGCGCCGGCGACGTGACCCTCGTCCCATTCGGACCGCTCACGGACATCGACGATGACGGCTTTGCCGGCTTTGACGTTTTCTTTGACGGTGGCCAGGGTGTCTTTGGTGTGCGTCGGCTCTTCGGCGCGAATGGCGACGGACGATAAAGTCATGAACGCGACGACACATACGAAAGAAGACATTTTTAACATTGTATCAACTCCAAAAAGAAGAACCCTCACCCCAACCCTCTCCCTGGAGTACCAGGGAGAGGGAGTAAGGCAAAACATTACTAGAAATCCGCACTTCCCGGGGTGCGCGGGAAGGGGATCACGTCGCGGATGTTTTGCATGCCGGTAATGAACTGCACGGCCCGTTCCAAGCCCAAGCCAAAGCCCGCGTGGGGTACCGTGCCGAACCGCCGCAGGTCGCAGTACCACCAGTAATCTTCGGCCCGCAGGTGCTGCTCGGCCATCCGCTGCGTGAGGATGTCAAGCCGCTCTTCGCGCTGGCTGCCGCCGATGATCTCACCCACCTTGGGCACCAGCACATCCATCGCCCGCACCGTCCGGCCGTCATCGTTCACTCGCATGTAGAACGGCTTGAGCGAGCGCGGATAGTCGAACAGGATGACCGGACTCTTGAAATGCTGCTCGGTCAAATAGCGCTCGTGTTCGCTTTGCAGATCAATGCCCCACTGCACAGGATACTCGAATTTCTGGCCACACTTTTCCAAGATCTCGATCGCTTCCGTATAAGGACAGCGGATGAACTGCTTGGCGACGATCTGTTCGAGCGTGCCGATGGTCTCTTTATCGTAATGCTCGTTGAAGAATTTCATGTCCTCGTCGCATTGAGATAGCGCATCGCTAAAGAGCCGCTTCAAGAACCGCTCGGCCAGGTCCATGTTGTCGATCAGGTCATTGAACGCAACTTCCGGCTCGACCATCCAGAACTCGGCCAGGT
>JAYTUF010000781.1:0-15743 GCA_043744755.1 Anatilimnocola sp. | reverse complement strand
CTCACCAATTACAAAGGAGTGACCGGGGCCAACTGGTGTTGGGGCAACTGGCCGTTTGTCGGTACCAACGGCAACTGCGATTGCTTCTATCAAAGCGGCACGGGCCTGGGAGACGGAATTTTCTTTCGCACCGACATTCTCTTCCGGCAGCGCATGCCGGAGATCACGGATGGCACCAGCAACACGCTGATGATCGGCGAGGACGTGCCCGAATATAGCGCCTGGTGTGGCTGGGCCTATGCGAATCACGCGGTGGGCACCTGTGCGATTCCGCCGAACGTGAATTTGAACAAGCAGTTTGGCGTGGCCCCGACTTGGAACTGGGAAAACACCTATTCGTTCCGCAGCCGGCATCCCGGCGGCCTGCAGTTCGCCCTGGCCGATGGCTCCGTGCGTTACATGCGGGCCAATCTCGATCTCGCCATTTACCGCGCTGCAGCGACGACGCAGGGGGGTGAAGTGGTGAGACTGGATTGAACTGCGCGGGATGGTCACACTTGTATGTGCCACTGGCTGAAGAGACTGTCCGTCTTTGATTTTTGCAAATGAATCGATCCCGAAGGGATCAAAGCAATTAGCCCCAGGTTGAGCGTAGCGACACCTGGGGTTCCCTAAGCGATTTCCAACCTCGATCCCGAAGGGATCGCAGCGCCATGATGCTGCGATCCCTTCGGGATCGACGCCTGATTTTCCTAGTTTTCCCCGGGTATCGGCTAACGCCTCAACCCGGGGCTAATGGCTGGGAACCCTTCGGGTTCAAGACAAGTCCGAAAGCCGGACAGTCTCCTAAGCCGGTGGCTAAATTAGTACAGAGAATTTGTTCTTCATTGCTATCGAGACCTTCATGCCTGCCAATCTTCGCCCTGCATTCCTTTGGTTCGTTGCCGCTTTGAGCGTCGCCACTGGCTGTGGACCGGCCGCCGGAACTCTTGTTCCCGTGTCCGGCAAGATCACGATTCAGGGTCTGCCGCTGCCGTTTGGCACCATCACGCTCGTGCCCAATGACGATAACGCCACGAAACCTGACACAATCTCGCGACGGGGCCTGGGCGCTAAGAGTCAGCCGAATGGGACGATTGGCGCTGACGGATCTTATTCGTTAATGACCGATGGAAAACCTGGCGCGCCGCAGGGTATTTATAAAGTGACCATCTTTTCCATTAAGCCTTCGACCCAGGAGGAAGGGATGAAGCCGCCGGTTTGGGCCGCCAGTCAAGATTATTCGGACGCCAGCAAATCGGGCTTGACGCTGGTGGTGGCCGAAGGGCGGGCGGCGGGCGCCTACAACATCGCGCTCACGAAGAAGTAAAGGGCAAGGGCCAGCCTACGCATTCGGCCGCTGATTTGGTATTTTACAACCACTGATTCAAGATTCTCCTGGGCTGCCCGCTTCGCGTAACGGACTCGCGCGTGACCATCCGCATTCTGCAGATCATTCCCACCCTGGTTCGCGGCGGCGCGGAGAAACAACTGGCTCTGCTTGCCGCGGGACTGCCGCGCGACCGCTTCGATGTCCACGTCTGCGTGCTCACGCACAGCGGTCCTTTGGAAGAGAACCTGCGCTCGGCTGACGTGCCTCTCTCGTTCATCAATAAGCGCTGGAAGATCGACCCCTGGGCTTATTGGCGACTGCGGGCCGAGATCAAACGTCTCCAGCCCGATATCGTCCAGACCTGGCTCTTCGCGGCCAATGCGTACGGCCGGCAAGCGGCGATTTCGACGAACGTGAAACACATCCTAGCCAGCGAGCGGTGCGTTGATCCCTGGAAAGGTCCGGTGCAACTCTCGATCGATCGAGTGCTGGCGAAAAAGACGGAGCGGATCATCACCAACAGCAGCGGCGTGCAGGATTTCTATGTGCAGCAGGGGTTGCCTGGTGAGAAGTTCGTGGTTATTCCCAACGGCATTCGTCCCTTTGCGCCGGCCGAAACGATTTCGAGGGCTCAGTTACTCGCCGAATTGAAATTGCCCGCCGATGCAAAGTTGATCGGAGCTATCGGCCGATTGTGGCCGCAGAAACGCGTGAAGGACTTAATCTGGGCCACGGATTTGCTGAAGTGCATTCGCGATGATACGCACTTGCTCGTGATCGGCGACGGTCCGCAGCGGTGGCGGCTGGAAAAGTATGCGCGGCAGGCGAACGTGCCCGAAAAGGTTCACTTCTTGGGCGAGCGGAACGACGTGCCGCAACTACTGCCGCACCTCGATCTGCTCTGGCTGGCGAGTGGTTATGAAGGCCAGTCGAACGCCGTCCTCGAGGCGATGAGCGCCGGCATTCCCGTTGTGGCCAGCGATATTCCTGGCAACCGCGACCTGGTCGTCCATGAGCAAACCGGCTATCTCGTTGACGTGGGCGACCGCGGCGGCTTTGCCCAGCGGGCCCAGTTGCTCCTCAATGATCCCGAGCTATCAAAACAATTGGGCGCTGCGGGACGCGAGCGCGTCCTCGCGGAGTTTTCCGTCGAAAAAATGGTTGACCGACACGCGGGGTTGTACGAACAATTGATGGGATAAGCGTCTTACTTCCGTTACCTGCCTCGTCTGGAAAATGACATTATGAACATGGACACCATCCGTGAATGGCTCAATCGGCAACCATTCCATCCGTTCGTGCTGCGCATGTCGAACGGCGAGGCCTACGAAGTTCGACATCCAGAAAATCTGGCCATTGGAAAGAACCGTCTGATCGTGGTCGATCCAGTTGCAGATCGTGCAGTTCATTTAGCACTTATTCATGTGAACGCCATCGAAGCACTGCAAATGGCGTGAGGACGACTAATGTAGCCCGACGCGTAAGCTAGGGAGCGCGGCGAGCGAACGTCGCCTACAATGCATGGTGCTGCCGCACGATTGGCAATGGAAGATCTTGTTGCGGCACTCCCTTGCTTACGCGTCGGGCTAGTTGAGACCATGACTGTCAATCATTTCCCCGCTGACTTCTCTCCCGCGCAGCTCGCGGCGTGCGAACATCAGACGCAGGAACTGGGGCTGCAGTTGTTCGCCAATCTGCGGGGAAGTCAGCCGCACATCTGGCAGCGGCGGTGGTGGGACGAGAAGTTGCTGGCCTGGACGATGCGGGACGAAGGGCTCAAGGTGCAACTGTTTCGCTTCGTCGATGTGTTGCCGATGCTCCATTCGGATGAATCAGTCACCGATCACCTGCACGAGTACCTGGCCGATGTGAAGCAACACCTGCCCGCGCCGGCGCGAGTGGCCCTCGGCATTTCGCAACGGTTGCCCTTCACTCGCGCGGCCGTGGCGCGGGCGGCGCGGCTCAGTGCCCGCGATATGGCCCGGCGGTTCATTGCGGGCGAGACGCAGGACGAAGTGGTGCGCGCGGCGAAAGAGCAGCGAAGTCACCGCCGTGCCTTCACGCTCGATATCCTGGGCGAAGCCGTGCTGACCGAGCGGGAAGCGGAACGACACTTCCGGGCCTATCTCGAACTGCTGGAACAGCTCGCGCCGCAAATCGTTTCATGGCCTCCGGATTCACTCGTCGATCAAGATGATCTTGGCAGCATCCCACGGCTTAATCTTTCGATCAAACTCTCCGCGCTTGATAGTCAGTTCGATGCCATCGATCCCGCCGGCACGCTCGCCCGCGTCGGTCCCCGGCTGCGGGAACTGTTTCGCACTGCGCAGCGGCTCGGCTCGTTCATTAATGTTGATATGGAGTCGTATGAGAAGAAGTCGCTCACGCTGCAGATCTTTCGCACGATCCTGACGGAGCCGGAGTTCAACGCCTGGACCGATGTGGGCATTGTGCTGCAATGTTATCTGCGCGATACACCCCCTGATTTGAGCGAACTACGCGATTGGGCGGTCAAACGCGGCGCGCCCATCTGGGTGCGGCTCGTGAAGGGTGCCTATTGGGATCATGAAACCATCCGCGCGCAGGCCAACGGTTGGCCGGTGCCCGTGTTTCAACAAAAGTGGCAATCGGATGTGTGCTACGAACAGGCGACGCGGTTCGTGCTGCTCAACCGGCAACATCTGCGCCCCGCGCTGGCGTCTCACAATGTTCGTTCGTTCGCGCACGGCATTGCCGCCGCGCGGATGTTGGAGATTCCGACGAGCGGCCTCGAACTGCAAATGCTTTACGGCATGGCCGACGCGGAGAAGCAAGCGCTGACGGACCTCGGCTATCGCGTTCGCGTCTATATGCCTTATGGCGATCTGATTCCCGGCATGGCTTATCTGGTGCGGCGGCTGCTGGAGAATACGTCGAACGATTCATTTCTCAAGGCTGGTTCGTTCGATCACGTGCCCGCGGAGCAGCTACTCAAAAATCCTCTCGACGCGGAACATACTCCGCTGCCGTCTGCGGACCATTACCATGTGATCTCGCAGGAACCATCACTCATGACCAGCACTTTCCGCAATCAGCCACCCGTTGATTTTTCGCGCGCCGAGAACCGCGATGCCATGCAGGCCGCGATCGATGAAGTCCGCGAGCAGTTGGGCAGCATTTATCCACTGGTGATCGGCGGCGAGCGGATCGAAACGGGTGAATATTTCGCCTCGTTCGATCCGGCAATGCGGACGCGCGTCGTCGGCAAGATGACTGCCGGGCAAGAGCCGCATGCGCAAGCCGCGGTCGCAGCAGCAAAAAGTGCATTTGCAGGCTGGTCACGGTTGCCGGTCGAGCAGCGGGCTGATTACTTGCGTCGCGCCGCGGCAGTGATGCGGCGGCGACTGTTTGAATTGTCTGCCTGGGAAGTGTTCGAGTGCGGTAAGACCTGGCGGGAAGCTACCGGCGACGTGGATGAAGCCATCGACTTTTGCGAGTTCTATGCGGAGCAAGCAATCCGCTTACAGAGCCTCGCCGGCGTTGATGTTCCCGGCGAAGAGAACCGCTTTGACTATCTGCCGCGCGGTGTGACCGCGGTCATTGCGCCCTGGAATTTCCCGCTCGCGATTCTCACGGGCATGACAGTCGCCGCGCTCGTCACTGGCAACACCGTCGTGATGAAGCCAGCCGAGACCTCGTCCGTCATCGGCGCTCTGCTGATGCAGATGTTTGAAGAAGTCGATCTGCCGCCCGGCGTGCTTAACTATTTGCCAGGCCGCGGCGAAGTCGTCGGCGCGGCGCTCGTCGATCATCCCGACGTTGCCATCATCGCGTTCACCGGTTCGAGGAGCGTGGGCTTGGCCATCAACGCACGGGCAGCGGAAGTTTCTAAAGCGGGAATGAAACAAGTGAAGCGCGTGATTGCGGAGCTCGGCGGCAAGAACGCCATCATCGTCGATGCCGATGCGGACTTGGACGAAGCGGTCAGCGGCGTCGTGCGGAGTGCCTTTGGCTATCAAGGCCAAAAATGTTCCGCCTGCAGCCGGGCGATTGTGCTGGCGGATGTTTACGACGTGTTCTTGCAACGGCTGATCGCGGCAACCGAGAGCTTACAGATCGGAATGCCGGAAAATCCCTCGACCGTCGTCGGCCCGGTCATCGACGAAGAGTCCGCCCAGAAGATTCGCAAGTACATCGAGATCGGTAAGCAAGAATCGCGATTGGCGCTCGGCGTCGATGTCACCGTGCTCGCTCAGCAAGGCGCGTTCGTCGGTCCGCATATTTTCGCCGATGTCCCGCCGACGGCACGCATCGCCCAGGAAGAGATTTTTGGTCCCGTGCTGGCGGTGATCAAAGCGGCCGATCTGACGGACGCTTTGCGAATCGCCAAGGGCACCGATTACGCGTTAACCGGAGGCTGCTTCTCGCGCAGTCCGGAAACGCTTGCCCGCGTTCGGCGGGAGTTTCTCGTTGGCAATTTGTATCTCAACCGGGCCATCACCGGTGCTCTCGTCGGCCGGCAACCGTTCGGCGGCTTCAAAATGTCCGGCATCGGCAGCAAAGCGGGTGGCGTCGATTACCTGCTGCAGTTTGTCCTGCCGCGGACAATCACGGAACACACCGTTCGCCGCGGCTTTGCGCCGCCGGCTGAATAGTCGTCTTTCGCTCCGCGAAAGACGACTATTTTTTTCGCGAAACCGCAAGCAGCGCCAAGTTACAGCGAATCACATTTCTCTGCGGAGCGCACGGAGTACAATGCCGCTGGTTGCGGCTCTGCCGGAAGGGACGTATATTCGGCGCGCAAGGGTTTCGGTCCACGTTTTTGCCAGAGGAGCACGTACGATGAAGTTGCTGCATGTCTCGTTGTTGCAGGTCGCTCGGGGTTGGGCGGTGGCCGCGTGTGCCGCTTTGGCCTTCGTAGCCAGTATTGATGGTGTTCGCGGGCAAGAGGCGACGCTGACGGAGCAAGGCGTCATCAGCGGAACAATGGATATCGACTTCAAGACCCGCACGGAGCTTGATACGGCGGGCACGTACGCCGAAGGCTCGTCCGCGCTCGGTGCCAAGGACACGTACACGCTCAAGCTGGCCGTCGCCAAGACGACCGAATTCAGCGGCAAGATCACGCGCCAGCCCGATCTGTTCACCAAGATTATCCGCAGCCACAAGCAAAAGGCGGAACTGGGTTTTGATCTGAACCTGGCCGTCCGCAATCCGAAGAATCTTGACGAGCGCCGCAATGTCGGCAAGTGGGTTGGCACGGTGCCAATCAACGCGACGACCGGCGGCTATGAAATCTCCGGCGGCGCCATGCTCGAAAGCCCGCTCCGGATCGCCATCGATGCCATCGGTCAGCAGCCCGCGTTCACCGATAAATTCGGTGGCAAGCTGATCGGCAAGTCGAAGAAGGAAGGCAACCTGGCGGCGTATACCTACAAGCGACTGGTTGGCAACAAGACGGTCGAGATCAAGGTCTCAAAGGTCGATCCCATGAAGTTTGTCGATCTGGAACTGGCGAAGGGACCGGCGGGCAACTATCCGCGGACCACGGTCAACGGCCGGCTCGACTTCGACTATGAAACGGGCAACTGGCTGACCGACGGCATCCGCTTCCGGTACAACGCCAACGGCAAGGACACCGAAGACATCGTCACCGGGTCCATCAAGTGGGTTGAAGACGACAATCGCAAGACCAACGGCAAGGGTGAATACCAGTTCAACCTCCGCTGGAACGAAGCCAAGCAAGCGCCGGCCACGACGGAATCAGCCGCCTTCGCCAAGCTGAGCGACGAAGATGCGTTCTTCGCCGTGGACGATTCGCTCCCCTGCCTCACCGGCAAGATAACCTACGAAGATAAGTTCATCTCGGGCGAAGAGACTCCGGCATCGAGCAAAGTCGTGTTCAACTTGAACTCGAACAAGCTGACCAAGACGCAAATCGTGAGCTTCTTCAAGCTCTGGCTGATCGGCGTCGGGCCGATTAATGATGAGTAACTAATCGACGAACCCGCCCCTGAGGGGCGAAAGATAGAACCCGCCCCTGAGGGGCGAAAGATAGTAGCCCAGGGCGTCAGCCCCGGGTTTGCAAGGGATTGAACGACCAAGCCCTGGAGGGGCGACAGACCTTGTTTCGCGAAGTCATCTGTCGCCCCTCCGGGGCTTGGTTTGAATTGGGACTCGCTTCCCAGGGCTTGCGCCCTGGGCTATTTTCTGTCGCCCTTGCGGGCTGAATCTCTGACCACCCAGCCCATCTAGCTTTCTGGAAAGCCGCTGCCCATGTCCAACTCCCTCTACGCCCGTCTCCGCCGTCGCTTCCACGGACCTGTCTCGCGCGAGGACCGCCGCCGGTTCTTACAGGCCACGCTCGCGACCACCGCGGGCGTGTTTCTGAGCGATCAATTCGCCGGCTCTGCCTATTCACAAGGGACGACGGCCCAAGGGGCCAAGCGCGTCATTGTTGTCGGGGCCGGATTTTCAGGCCTCGCGTGCGCTTACGAATTGCAGGCCGCGGGCTACAAGGTGACGGTGATTGAAGCCCGGCCGCGACTGGGCGGTCGGGTACTCACGTTCACCGACATGGTCGATGGTAAATGGTGCGAAGGGGGCGGCGAACTGATTGGCTCGAACCATCCGAGCTGGGTGCGGTATGCCGAGAAGTTTGAACTGAAGTTCATCGATGTCACCGATGACGACACGCTGCCTTACCCCGTTCACTTAATGGGTAAGTTGCGGACGAATGAAGAGGTCGAAAAGATCTATGAGGAAATGGATGCGTCGTTTTCATCGCTCAATGACGAAGCCGACAAGATCAACGAAGATGAACCCTGGAAGAGCCCGAACGCGATGGAACTCGATAAGCAATCGCTGGGCGACTGGATCAAAGGGCTCAAGGTGGAAGAACTCTCGCGGGCGGCCATCGATGTGCAACTGGCTTCCGACAACGCCGTCGATAATGCCCAGGCCAGCAAGCTGGGGATACTCACGGCGATCAAGGGGGGCGGCGGACAGAAGTATTGGGACGATAGCGAAGTCTATCGCTGCGAAGGGGGCAATCAATCGCTGGCGCTGCGCCTCGCCGAGATGATTGGCGCCGACCGCATCCGGCTCAAACTGCCGGTCTCGGAAATTCAAGTGACTGAAACGGGCGTGGTTGTCACGTGTGCTGATGGCCGGACGATTGAAGCCGATGATGTGGTGCTGGCCGTTCCTCCTTCCACTTGGGATCGCATCAAATTCTCGCCCGATCTGCCCGGCAACATCCGCACGCAGATGGGCATTGCTTGCAAGTATCTATCCGCGGTGAAGAAGCAATTTTGGCTCGATACCAAGAGTTCGCAATACGCACTGACCGATGGCGATGTCAGCCAGACCTGGGAAGGAACCGACGACCAGCCCGCGGAACCCGCGGGCGCTTTGCTCGTCGCCTTCTCCGGCGGCAGCCAGGCCAAGCGCTGCGTGTCCCGCGAAGGAGATGCCCGCGATGCCGCCTACAAAGCGGAACTGACCAAGGTCTATCCCGCCTATGCCGAAAACCTGGTGAAGACCCGCATGATGGCCTGGCCCAAAGATGAATGGACCAAGGCCGGTTATTCCTTCCCCGCGCCGGGGCAAGTGACCGCTATTGGCCCCACGTTTTACAAAGGTCTCGGCCGACTGCACTTCGCGGGTGAACACACGTGCTACAAGTTCGTGGGCTATATGGAAGGGGCGCTCAATAGCGGAGCATCCCTGGCGCTGCGACTGGCGAAGCGGGATGGGGTGGCGAAGAAGTAAACGTTGCCATGTCTCTACAGCCGCGCTTCCAGATCGCGATTTTTGATATCTTGCTTGCGACCGCACTCGCGGCGGGAATTGTGGGGGCGGTGACAACCGGCGAGCCGGACATTGCCTTCATTACAGCCTCCTGCCTGGGGCTATTCATTTGGCACCGGCCCGTCGTGGCGCAGTTATGGGTGATCGGCATGATCGGCCTCGGCGCGGGGCTGTTCGGCGCCGGACTGCACGGCCAGCACGACATGCAGATGCAAAGCGGCGACATGGTCGGCTGGGGCGTGGGGATGGTCGTGGGCGGGTTCACCTATTTGGTGGTCACTGCCAAGTTGCGCCGGCAGTTGGAGGCCGAACGGGCGGGCGGCAATCGGGCCGGGCAATAACCGGGGGCCAGTCTGGGAGCAGGGAAAGTGTAAGCTGGGGGCTGCCAACTTCATTTCAACAATTTGGCCTTGGCATCATTCATCAGCGAGAGTTTCATGTGTAGTTTCCGAATCGGATTGTTCCTGGCCTTTGCTTTGATCTCCACATCACTGGTCGGCGCGGAAAAACCTGTGAAGGTCTTTCTATTGGCCGGTCAATCGAACATGGCGGGCACCGGCATCGTCAAAGCCGACGCGAAGCGAAACGACGGTAAAGGGAGCCTCGAATACCTTGTTCAAAACGCCGCCACCGCCGAGAAATTCAAGCATCTCAAGGGTCAGGGCGGAACCTGGGCCATTCGGGACGATGTTTGGATTCAATTTCTCGATCGCAAGGGCAAGCTCACCGTCGGTTTTGGAGGTGGCAACGATCAGATCGGACCAGAGCTGGGCTTTGGCGTGGTCGTGGGCGATGCCTTTGAGGAACCCGTATTGCTCATCAAACTCGCTTGGGGTGGGAAGAGTCTGGCCAAGGATTTTCGCCCGCCCAGTTCCGGCGGCGAAGTGGGTCCGTATTACAAAGAGATTATTGATCGAACGAAGAGCATCCTGGGTGATCTGAAAACACACTTTCCGGAACTCGCGGGACGAGGCCACGAGCTGGCCGGCTTGGGCTGGCATCAAGGTTGGAACGACCGAGTCGTTCAAGCCTACAACGATGAATACGAAAAGAACCTGGCCAACTTCATTCGCGATATCCGCAAGGACCTCGGCGTGAAGGATCTTCCGTTCGTCATCGCAGAGAAGGGGATGAGCGGCGCGAATGAAACACATCCGCGAGCACTATCCCTGATGAAAGCCCAGGCCGCTGTCGCGGAATACCTGGAATTCCAGGGCAATGTCGCGTTCGTCGGAACGAAAGTATTCTGGCGAGAAAAGGAAGTGTCACCCAGCGGGCAAGCCTACCACTGGAACAATAACGCGGAAACTTACTATCTCATTGGCGAAGCCATGGGACATGCCATGCTGAAACTGTGTAAGGTGAAGAAGTAGAGACCCGTGATCGCCTGCCCGGCTTTGACGAAGATTCGATCATCAGTCGAAGGGGCAATCAAAACCAAAGGGAAGGGAGACGCAATGAATGGGGTACGCGCGGCGGTGGTCGTTGTGGTTCTGACGGCCGTGATCCTGTTGAGCACGATGCAACCCGGACTCGCGGTCGAGCCGGTCGTGCTTGAGGGACATACGAAGGGAGTGTCGGCGGTCGCGTGGGCCGCCGACAGCAAAACCGTGGCGACGGCCGGTGATGACCGGACGATTCGCGTTTGGGATCCGGCCAGTGGCCGGCAGATCGCTTCGCTGCCCGAGATTGCCCGCGATGGTTATGGCGGTCCGGTCATTGCCTTCTCGGGGGACCTCAAACTTGTGGCGGTCAACTACTGGGGCGGCATCACCATCCGCAGTCTGGCTGACGGCCGGGTGTTGAACACCATCGACCCGATCCTCGACCGCGGGCAGAAGTCCGCGTTTCGGCCGGACGTTTTCGCGCTGGCAATCAGCCCGGACGGCAAGCGGCTCGCCACCGCGGGATCAGTCGCGGCGGTGGGCGGATCGCACGGTCTTCCTGGCGGCATCGTGATCGTTTGGGACCTAGGGTCCGGTAAGCTCGTCCACAAGTCCGAGAAGCTTTCGACGGCCGCCAGCTCGGTTGCGTGGAGCACCGACGGGAAGCGAGTCGTGGCCGGAACGAACGGGGCAGGCGGGGAACTGCCAGAAGCGGGCGAGGTGCGGGTGTGGGACGCCGAAACGGGAAAGGTCCTCCACAGTTTCAGTGTGAAGCCGGAGGTGGAGCAGGGAGAGTGGGCGTCGGCGGGCGACGTAGCGTTTGCCCCGGACGGCAAGCGAGTCGCGGTCCCGGTCACGGCCGGCAGTCGGGGCGCGCCGGCCGGGCTGCTGATCGACGATACGGGTGCGTCGATTCAGTTGTGGGATTTGGGAACTGGCAAGGCCACGCAGCCGGTTAAAGGGCTCAAGACGTCGGTCGGGCGGGTGGTGTTCAGTCCGGACGGAAAAAGGCTGGCCACGGCCGGACGTGACAAGGTGGTGCGAGTGTGGGAGGTGGAGACCGGCAAGGAACTCGCGGCGCTGTCGAGTGCCGATCGGGTAAACGTGGTCGCGTTCAGCCCGGACGGCAAATTCCTGGCAACGGGTAGCAAGGACGGATCGGTCCGAATCTGGCCGGTGCTCACACCCTAATAATTCCCAATCGTCTCGCCGCCGTAGCTGGTGCCCAGGTCGTGCCAGGTGGTGGCGTTGATCTGGTTGGAGATGAAGCGGATGCTGCCGTCGCAGAGGGCGGCATTCACGCCGCCGGGATGCCGGCTGCGGGCGGCGAAGACGTAGCTGCCGGACGTGAATGCACAGGGTGGGTTCGGCTTGACGGAGTCACACCAGGCGGAGCTGCTCCAGGAACGATCGGGGCTGGTGTCGTTCGGCTTGATCGACGTTACAAAGCCGCTGCCGGGGCCCCACCAGGTATTGCCGCGGAGGTCGTTCCGCTGCCCGATGATCGCTTCAGAAGCCATCAGTGTTGTGCTGAGACCATCCGTAATGAGCGCGAGTCGCGGCGGCTTACCGGAGACAAACGGAGCACCTTGAAAGATGAAGCCGTTGTAGGTCGGGGTCGTCCAGTTCACCGATTCATCGACGGACGTATTGCCGAAATTGACCACATAATTGTGATACGTCACCGATCCGGCCGCGCCGCCGGGCCAGCCTTTTTTGTTGCGCTCGTTGCTGGGACAGAGCCAGAATTTCAACTGTTTGCCCGTGGCACCGGCGATATTGGCCGGATCGTAATAGTTGCGTCCGCCGGCCACGCCGTAGTCGTAATAGAGCTCCTTGAGGGCGGCCGCTTCGGTATAGGGCATCACCGGCACCTGCCAGGAACCTTGGCCCCAGTACGGAGAGACGCCAGGATTCGCCGGCGGCAACCCGCCGATGCTATCGACGTGGTTGTGCATCGACAGCCCGATTTGCTTGAGATGATTCAAGCACTGCGTTCGCCGCGCTGCTTCCCGCGCTGCCTGCACGGCCGGCAATAGGAGCGCCACGAGCACGCCGATGATCGCGATGACCACGAGCAATTCGACCAGGGTGAACGCCGAGCGAAAGCGTGCGTTCCGCCTGCCGGGCCTGGAGAGGAGCAGCCGCATAAGGCACTTCATTCGCAAAGAGAGGTTTTACATACAATTATGGCGGCAGGCTATGACTAAGTTAACTATACCACAGCGGGCCAGAATCCTATCGCAGCACGTCAGCGAACGCCGCCTGCAATTGCTTCAAACCTTTTTCACCATGCGCGCCATCGACGACCACGTTGACGCGGACTTCGCTGGTGTTGATCAGGTCAAGATTGATGCCCGCTTCGGCCAAAGCGCGGAACATGCGAATGGCCACGCCGGTATGCGTTCTTAAGCCCACGCCGGAGACCGAAAGTTTGGCGATTTTCGGGCTGCTCGTCACTCCGCGACAGGCGAGGTCCCCGGCGATCTTCTTGGCCACCGTCACGCTATGGTCGAGTTGCTCCTGCGGCACGGTGAAGCTGAGCGTCGCGCGGGATTCCGTTGTGGGAAAACTCTGCACGATCATATCGACAAAGATTCCCGCCGCGGCCACCTCTTCAAATACCTTGGCCGCGATGCCCGGAGTATCGGGCACGCCGATGATGGTGACGCGGGCCTGCGTGGCATCCAGCGAGACCTCGTCGATGGTCAGATCTTCCATATTTAAGCCCTGCAACCGAGCGACGACGGCGGCGGCATCGGTCCCCACGGCTTTCGGGGTCCAGGGCTTGATCGGCGTTGTGGGCGGCTTATCGAGTTCAAACGACGAATGAACCACGCGGAGAGCCTGTTGAGATTGATCGCGGGGGACGAGCACCGAAATCTTGATTTCGCTGGTCGTAATCATGCCGATGTTGATGCCGGCGGTAGCGAGTGCCCGGAACATCTTCTGCGCGACGCCCGTTTGTCTTGCCATGCCCAGGCCAACGACGGAGACCTTGGCCACATTATCGTCCGACGTAACCGCACCAGCGCCAACCAGCTTTGCCGCTTCGCGCACCGCTTCCAGCGAAGTTTCGAGTTCGTTGCGCGGCACCGTGAATGAAATATCGGCTTTGCCACTTTCGCCCACGTTCTGCACGATCATATCGACAGAGATATTCCGGGCCGCGATCCGTGCGAAGATCTCCAGGCTCGTGCCCGGCTTATCAGGAATGCCTTGCACCGTGATGCGGGCTTCGTCCTTGGTGATGGCCGCACCGCTGACGGGCATGTCGGGCCGTTCGGGCTCGGTGACGATCATCGTTCCCGGCACATCAGTGAAGCTGCTGCGGACGTGAATCGGCGTATCGAACTTCTTGCCAAACTCAATGCTCCGGCTGTGCATCACTCCCGCGCCCAGGCTGGCGAGTTCGAGCATTTCGTCGTAACTGATCCGGCTGACGCGCCGCGCTTCGGGAATCACGCGGGGGTCGGTCGTGTAGACGCCATCGACATCGGTGTAAATTTCGCAAGCATCGGCGCGAAGGACCGCCGCAAGGGCGACGGCCGTGGTGTCACTGCCGCCTCGGCCCAGGGTGGTGATATTGAAGTCATCGTCAATGCCCTGAAAACCGGCGGCGATGATGATGTTCCCTTCATCGAGCAGCTTTTTGAGGCGGGCTGTCTCGATGCTCTTGATCCGCGCCTTGCCGAAGGTGGCATCGGTCTTCACGCCAATCTGCGCGCCGGTCAGGCTGACCGCTTTATGCCCCAGCGAACTGATCGCGATGGCCATCAGCGCACAGCTTTGCTGTTCGCCGGTCGAGAGGAGCATATCCATTTCGCGGGCGGGGGGCTTATCCGTGATGCGGTTGGCGAGATCGATCAGGTCGTCGGTAGTGTCGCCCATTGCCGAAACGACCATCACCACCTGATAGCCTTCCTGCTTGGCGCGAATGGCTTTGCGGGCCGCGGCGAGAATCTTTTCGGGAGTGGCAACGCTGCTGCCGCCGAATTTTTGCACAATGAGTGGCATCAGGCTGTTTCTGTATTTGGAGAGTGAGGGACTAACTACTTAAGAAAATACGACATCATCCGCCAACCCTCTTCAAAAGAGAGCGCAGAGTCTGCCGCGGAAACTTCATCGTAGGTGGTGGCTGCATCGGACTGCACGCCGCTGCCGCAAATCGCCAGCGGGACGAAGCCGTGACTGTGCGTTTTGGTGCGGCAAGGCGTGGGATGATCGGGCGAGATCAGTATGCGGTAGTCCCCCTGCTTTTCGAGCGCGGCGTGTAAGGGGGCAACAATCTTTTCGTCAATGGCTTCGAGCGCTGCAATCTTCGCATCGACGCGGCCTTCGTGCGAAGCTTCGTCGGTCGCCTCGACATGGACGCAGATCACATCCGTGCTGGCGAGCGCATCAATCGCGTACTTCCCTTTCGCCGCATAATCCGTATCGAGATAGCCGGTCGCACCAGGAACTTCGATGCGGTCCCAACCGATGAGAGCGGCCAGGCCACGCAGCAGATCGACGGCGGTGATCATCTTGCCGCGTTTGCCATGCAGGTCGAAGAAGGGCGTCAGGCTGGGCGTCTTGCCCAGACCCCAGAGCCAAATGTTCGTCGCGGGAAGTTTCCCTTGGGCAATCCGCTTTTGATTCACCGGATGATGGGCAAACAGCGGGCGGCTGAAACCCATCAGCGCATTGAGCAGGTCGCTCCCCGGTCCGCTGGGCAAGTCATTTGCTACTGATTTATCCGTGAGATCGTGCGGCGGCGTGGCTTTGGTTTCCTTACTAAACGGCGCTTTGTTTTTGCCGCCGCGAAATAATAACAGATTGCGATAGCTGACGCCGGGCACGAATTCCAAATTGTCGGCGCCTAGTTCTCTTTGGCAGGATACTAATAAGGCTTTGGCTTCTTCCGAGGTGATGTGCCCCGCCGTGAACGACTTCATGGTTTCGTTTTGCACGGTAACGAGATTGCAACGAATGGCCCAGTCATCAGGGCCAAGTTTAATCCCCTGGGCTGCCGCTTCTAAGGGCGCGCGGCCCGTGAAATAGACATTGGGGTCGTAACCAAAGAGACTTAAATTTGCGACATCGGAGCCCGCGGGCAGATGCGGCGGGACGTTGTTCGCACGACCCACGATCCCCATTTTGGCAATGCGATCCATCGCCGGCGTGCGCGCAGCCTGCATCGGCGTTTTCCCGTTCAACGAATCTTGTGGTTCGTCGGCGCATCCGTCGGGAATCACAATTGCGTATTTCATGAA
>JAYTUF010000780.1:0-3995 GCA_043744755.1 Anatilimnocola sp. | reverse complement strand
AGCAACTTGGCATACTCAGCGGCGGCAGCAGTGAAGCCGGCCGAATCGACAACGCCGGCCACGCCATACAGACCATGCCGGCGGCGGATCGCGTTGCGGATGCCATTGGTGATGGTCTGTTTGTGCTTCCGCAGCCGGCGAATCTTCTTCACCAGCGATTCGCGCATCTCCAGCGTTTCTTTTTCGCCAGCGAGGGCCTGAGCCAGTTGCCGAATTTGGAGTTGCGGTTTATCGCTGCTGGGCGTAACGCGCACGTCAGCCATCAATTGTTGCACGCGGCTGCTGAAGACAATCATCTCGCGCTCGCGCTGCTCAAGCTCGTCTTTGCGGGCCTCGCGGCGGCGGCGAGTGTCGGAGAGATTGTCGGAAGACTTGGCGACGCTGCGAACTTTGTGAGGCTGAAAATCTTCAGGCAGTCCCGCATTGCGGAGGGCGTTCTTCCAGCGATTGCGGGCTTCCTTCAAAGCTTCGGTGGCGGCGACGAACCGCCGCTGCGCCGCTTCGTTGCGGGCCTGGCAGGCTTCGAGCTCGGTCTTCTGCGGGACCATCCGCTCCAGTTCGCGGAGTTCGTTCTCGGCTTCTCGCAGGCGAATATCGAGCGCTCCGCCGCCGGTGGGAAGTTCGGCATCGAGTTCATCGCGCTGCTGTTTCAGATCGGCGACCTGCGTGCGGGTTTGATCGAGATGCCGCCGGGCATCGACGGCCGTGTCTTCACCATTGCGTTCCAGCAGCAACTTCGCGCCCACCGAGCCGCCGCCAATCAGCAGGCCCATCATGATCATGGGGGCGGCGCCGTCTTGCACCATCAACAAGTAGTTGTTGAAGATTCCAAATCCGAGGAGCGAAAAGCCCGCAGCGAAACCCATTCCCAGCAGCATGGTGACGCGCATCGGCGTCTCTTGGTACTCGTGCGCTTCGTCGCTATCGAATTCGAGCTCCTGCCGCCGGTTGCCGAGGGCATCGAGCCGTTCTTCGACTTGAATCCGCTTCCGCAGCACGGCCACGCGATTGCCGGCCGTTTGAATTGACTTGTTGAGATCGGCCACTCGTTGCCGGCTGACCCCTTCGAGTTGAATGGATAGCTGTTCGAAATCGCGCTTAGTCGCTTCCGCTTCGACCCGGGCCTTTTCGACCTTCTCGGTTTCTTCGCGCAGTTGCAGTGCGGGGCGCTTGAGCAGCGCGACGGTATCCCGCGGCAGTTCATCGAGATTCTGCGCGCCACCTTGTTTGGCGAGGCCGCCGAGTTGGCCATCGATCTCTTGATCGAGCCGCTTCAACTCTTCTTTGAGCTTCGTAATCTGCCCTTCGAGCGTCACCAGCCATTGCGAATGTTCGCCCAGGGCTTCAATCCGCGGGATGGCAGAAATCAGACTGCGGTTGACCTCGATGCTGTCGAGGTCTTTGTTCAATTGTTCGTTCCGCTGCGCCAATCGCTTGAGTTGTTGCTTCCCCTTGCGGATTTTTCGTTTGAGCAGTTCCAGGCGTTCGACGGCCTTCTCGGGGAGCGCCTTGACCGTCGCCATGGCTGCGATCTGGCGATCGAGATCGACGCGGACATACCAGGGCTGTTGAATCTCGAGCGCGACTTCCATCAGCCGCGAGGAAGCATCGTTGCCATCAATGGAGCGTTCAAACTCGCCCGCTTCCTCGGCCAGCATCGCCCGCTCAGCCGCCAGTTCCGCCCAGCGGCGCGAGGCCGAAGAGAGGTCCGCAATCTCCGCGCGGAGCGTATCGCGCTCCTGCATCAAGTTGGGAATTTGCGAAGCCGTATCATCGGCCGAGAGCAACCGATCGCGCGACGCACCCAACTCACGCATCACGTCGATGATCGAAACGCGATCCAGGCCCGTTGAAAGTTTGTAAAGCAGATCAGCGGCGGCGGTATCGTCGAGAACGGCCAGTTCTTGAATCTCGCGCAGGCCGATGGCGAAGACGTTGTTGAAGGTCGCTTCATCGACACCGGCGAGCAGCGCATCGAGATGTGACAGATCGCGAGGCAAGCCTTGAGCATCGACGAGCGTCAGGTGGCCCCGCTCATCGGGCAGGTCGTCCAGTTTGGCTGAACGCTGCACGCAGAACTGGCCCACGTTGCTGCCCAGCTTCAGCCGCCCGCCGATCTTGCCGCCGAAGACCGGCGGCAAATAGCGTTGCCGCCGGGCGACGGAAAAGCCGTACAGCACGGTCCGCACGAACTGCATCAGCGTGGTTTTGCCGGCTTCGTTCGGGCCATAGATGACCGTGGCTTCGTCGGACAAGTCCTGCAAGCGCAGCCCCGTCCACGCGCCAAAGCCTTCGATATCGATCTCTTTAATCTTCATGCCGGCGACTCCCATTGCGTGCCACTGGCAAGGAGTCGCGCCGCACGACGTTGATATTCGCAACGCGCCATCGCGACGACTGCCAGTGCAGACCTGCGCTGCCGTTCCCACACTGGCAGTCAGTCTCGGCCAGGGTGTTTTGCATATTCAACCTCATTTGCTCGACTTCCTTGCCAGTGCCACCCGAACTGCTATGACAATATCCGTGCGGGGCCTCGTTCGTCAGCGCCTAGCAACTGTGCGCCCAGCAGCGCTGCTTCGCGCAGCAGCACTTGCTTGTCTTGCCCGGTCCCAATCTGCGCGATGCTGGCGATGGACGATTGCTGATGCCGCGTTGGAATGAACGAAGTCAAATCGAGCGGCACGTCGTCTTGATGGCAGGCAACTTCCACCGCCCGCAGGAACTCGCCGAGCATGGTGTCTTCCGTCATCCACGTCGGCGACAGCAGGCCGCTGGCGCACTCAACGCTGATCGACCACAGCGGCACCCGGCCGTTGCCGAATTCGTTCCGCAGCCAAGTGAGCAGGTCGGCGGCGAGCTTTTCTCTTTGAGCCAAAGTCGGTGTGCCGCTGAGCCGCAGTTCCCAAGTGACCAGCAGCGGGCGGTCGTCGCTCTCTTGTCGCAGGACTTTCACGCGCTCCAAAAACGGGCGGCGTTGATCGGCGACGGGGGCGGTGGGATCGACCGAGATGTCTTCCGTCTGGAACCGCACGGCGTCCGTCGGAATGAGCTGCACGCGGGTCTTGCCGTCGGATTCAACATGCACCAGCGAGCAGCCATGCGCGCCGGCCTGCTGCGGTTTGCGACCCTGCGGCGAGCCGGGGTAATGGACGGTGCGGAGCGAATCGCCGTGCGTCAGGCGATGGGGCGAACCGCCGAGGGCCCAGTACGAAACGGGTTTGTGCAGCAGCGGGCTGATTTCGTACTGACCATAACTGATGGCCACCGTGAACAGCCGGTCAAAATCGGGCGCGAGCGGATCGAGCGGCACGGTCGGCCCTTGCCAACTCCGGCCGCGCACACAGGCGATGGGCTTGTCGCCGCGGAAGTGCGAAAACTCTTCGACTTGATAGGCGGGAAACAGGTTGACGCTCTTCGGCAACCGCGCCGCGGCCGGCCATTGCTGCGGCGGATCGGTCACGCCGCCCGACCAATAGACGGCAATGTCGTTCTCGTCCATCCGCACGAACTGATCGATCAAAAACGAAACCGCGCGGGGACCGGCCTGATCGATATCGAGCAAGTTGCCGGAGAGAACAACGAAATCAACCTGCTCACGAATCGCCAGGTCAAACACCCGCGTGGCCGCCGTGAACGGAGCATCCACCAGCCAAGGCCGCAGCGCATCGGGAACTTCGGCCAGTCCGGTGAGCGGCTGCTGCAGGTCGAAATCGCCTGAATGCAGAAAGCGAAAAGCATGGCCCATCTGTCGTCCTCCCTGCGACGCTTGCCTGGCAAAACTTGCCGGCAATATTTTCCTGTCGGGACGCAAATTAACACAACGGGCGAAAGTTGCCTACGGCGTTTGGGAAGGGGCGAGAGGCGGGGGTCAGGAAGCGAGGGGAAAATCGGAAAAACTGCTAGCGGGACAATGCAATCATTCATTCCATTCGTCGGGTAGTGAGCAACGCGGCCCCACTACGTCCCACGCCTCTTTCCCCTCAACTTCCGCCTTT
>JAYTUF010000779.1:0-15874 GCA_043744755.1 Anatilimnocola sp. | reverse complement strand
CGCTCGATCTGCGGCGAGTGATGATTCTGATGCGACTCAATGAATCCTATGCGGTGCTGGGGACGCAGACGTTCGCTTCGGGCGTGCATCCGTATTCTGCGTATGTTGAACTGTGCCGAATTGTCGGGCAACTTTCGATCTTCAGCGCCAACCGCCGGCCGCCGGAGTTTCCGCGGTACGACCATGACAATCTGTTCTACATTTTCGATTGGCTGAAGAAGCAAATCGAACTGCTGCTGCAGGCGATGCCCGATCAGAAGTACGTTCAGCGGTACTTCACGGGCTCGGGTCCAGGTTTGCAAGTCAGCCTGGAACCGCAATGGCTGGCGGAAGGTTGGAACTGGTTCATTGGCGTGAATCGCGGTTCGTTGTCGGAGCCCGAATGCCGCGAACTGCTCAAGCCAGGCGCGGCCAACTTGGACTGGAAGTTCGGCAGTTCGACGATGGTTGATTTTTACCGCCGCAATTTTCACCGCGGCGTGTGGCTCGAAGAACTGACCACCGTGCCGCGAATTCTGCCCGCCAAGGGACCCTGGCTGTATTATGCCGTCAAGCGCGACAACGAAGCCTGGCAATACGTGCATAAAGAACAATCGCTGGCCATGCGCCTCAATACCCATTTAATCCGCAACCTCGAATCCTTGCAGGGGAAGCGCGATTTGGTGGTGGCCGTGCGGGGACAAAACGTCATTTTGCAATTTGCCCTCTTTGCCGTGAAGCCATTTTGACAATTCGGCGACTTTGACAGGATTTTCCGGTTGGCAGGCCCGAACCGCAGGGCAGAGTTGGCGATGGGGAATAAATCTTTATGAGTCCGCGATTCGCCAAAGCCGTCGATCCCGTCTTCGCTTATGTCCTCGATTTGCTGGACCGGATCGATCGGGGCCAGAAAATCAATGCGCAAGACGAGAAGTCCCGGATCAACGCCGCTTTGCAGACGGCGGGGACGCTGCTGAGTGAATCGGAAGAGTGGGCGCACTACGCCAAGTATGCCCTGATTGCCTGGATCGATTCCGAGCTGGCCACCGTCCGCGAGTGGGAAGGGCGGGATTGGTGGCTCGCCAATTCGCTCGAAATCGACTACCACCATCAGGGCCTGGCCAATCACGATTTTTATCAGCGGGCCAAGGAAGCCGGCACGCTCGCCAGCAAGGATGCGCTGGAAGTTTTTTACGTCTGCGTGGTCCTCGGCTTTCGCGGCTTTTATGAAAATGCAAACACCGAAGACCGGATGCGAATCATCGACAGCCTGCAGTTGCCGCCGGATTTGAAGACGTGGACCAAGCGGCAAGCCCAAGCGATCCGCTTGCAGCAAGAGCGACCGACGATTGCGGACCAGAGCCGGCCGGCCGACTATGCCCCGCCGCTGGACGGCAAGCAGATGTTGCTGGGCACCGCCGTGATGCTCGCCATCATCGGCGCCGTTTGTGGACCGTTGATCTATATCCTATTGCTCTAAGGATCGAGAATTGAATTACTTCCCCATTTCATATTTCGACGCGACCACCGGCCTTGTGCCGGTGGGGCGCTCACTGGCCAGCTACAAGCAAAAGTCCTGGAATGCTTCGCGACCACGGGGCTTGTCCCCGGGGAACGCTCACTGTGCAGCTACGCAGCGGATCAGTGATGGCCCCACTGGCACAAGGCCGGTGGTCGCCGAAAACTTTCGCTTGATATCGATCGGTAGCCAACCAGTGACCGCCCCACTGGGGCAAGCCCAGTGGTCGCGAAGAGCTGCAATTAATTCATTTCCGATCGTCTAAGGTTTCTCGCTCGGAAGAATTCAATGCTCGGAGCCTGGCATCAGGCCGGCACAATCGCGAATCACCCATGATTTATCAAATCCTTGCCATCATCAGCTATCCGTTTCAGCTCATCTTCATGGCGCCGGCGGCGGTGGTCGGCGCATCGAGCTGGTTTCGGGGCGTGTCGCTGGCGATGCGCGTGGCCGTGGTCGTGTTTTTGTTCATGCTGCTGTTCACGACGATCGCGGCCCTCTTTTACTTTTTCAACTTCGACCCGCGCAGCGCCGATCGCGGCTCCTGGCTTCGAGAATCGTTGGTGCCCTCGCTGGTGCTGATGTTCATTACGCCGCCGGTGGTCTATCTCGCCGTCCGTTTCTGGCTGGAGGGGCAGGTCTCACGGTTCCCGGATATCGATGCGGCCTGGAAAGAAGGAGTGGCTGCGATCGAACAGGCCGGCATCTCGCTGACCAACACCCCGATTTTTTTGATCCTCGGAGCGCGTGAGGAACGGCAGGTGCGGTCGCTGATGCGCTCGACAGGTATTAAATACGCCGTGCAAGGCGTGCCGGAAGGGAACAAGCCGCTGCATTTTTACGCGGCCATCGATGAAAAAATCGCCGGCAGCGAAGACAAGCTGACGGCCATATACATTTTTGCCGTCGATGCCTGCCGTTCGAGCAAGTTGCATTCATTGGGATTGAACGAATCCGTGCGCGGTGGCCGGGTCAATACGGAAGACACGGTGCGCGCCGGCGTCGAAAACTTGCGCGGCACGATGGTCTCCGGCGGAGGCGGCGGCGGCGGGGGTGGCAGCAACGCGGCTGTTTCCAGCGGCACGAGCGTCGCTGGTGGTTCGATGGATACGATGCGGGGGACGAACGGCGGCGGCAACAGTCCGGGGACGGCGACGATGGTGCCATCGCGAGCCCAACTCAGCGGCACCATGGTCGCCGGCGTGGGCGGTACGATCGTGGGAGGAGGCGGCAGCGAAATCACCATGGCGGTGGCGACGCTGCCCAAGCAAGAAGCCAATTATCAAGGCGCTCGGCTGGAATACTTGTGCCACTTGATCGCCCGCGGACGCGAACCCCTCTGCCCGCTTAACGGCGTGATGACCGTCACGCCGTTTCAAATGCTCCGCCGTGGCGATGAACAATGCCGGCAATTGGCGGCCGCGGTGCGTGAGGATTTGCGCGTCGTACAAAAGGGGACGCGCTTGCGGTGCGCGGTGGTCTCGCTGATCAGCGGCATGGAATACGAGAAGGGATTCTTGGAACTCATCCGCCGCGTCGGCTCTTCGCGGGCCCGCGATCAGCGGCTGGGGGCCAGCTTCAAAACGTGGAACCCGGCGACGCTCGATAAGATGCAAGCCCTCGCCACCAACGCCTGCGGCGCCTTTGAAGACAATATCTACAGCCTGTTCAAAGAGGAAGATGGCTACAACAAGCCGGGCAACGACAAGCTCTACAGCCTGATTTGCAAGACTCGCGGCAAGTTCATCGAGGGACTCGAATGCTTCCTGACGGATGGCTACGGTATGCAAGACATCCGTGAGACCGATGGTTCCCGGCCGATGTTCTTCAGCGGCTGCTATTTCGCCGCCACGGGCGAGGTCGAAGGCGCTGCCGGCTTCTTGCGCAGCCTGTTCGATCAGAAGCTGTTCCTAATCGAGCAAGACAACCTGCAGTGGACGGAAAGTGCGCTCCGGGATGACGCGCGGTATCAAGGCTGGGCGCGGTTTGGGATGCTCTTAGGCGGCTTGCTGGTAATTGGCCTGATTGTGGTTTTTGTGTGGACCAAGGTGATGAAATAGAAATTCAGGACGCCCGCAATGCCTAATCCTGTTGATCCGCTGCGACCGCAGGATGATCTGCCTGCGCAATCGCTTGAGTCTGAATCCCTTTCGAGCGCTGACGAAGCCGATGCAGCCGAGCCGCAATTGCTCAACCAGGTGATGAGCCAGACGCTGGCCAGTCTCACGTCCACCCGCGAGTTAAATCCCCAGGTCTTTGCCGCGCTGCTGGAAGTCGCCAGGCACTATGCGGGCGAGCCATTGTCGCTCGATCCGGTGGCCATCGCGCTAGTGGGGGCGAGCCTGCAGGTGCAGTTTCCCGCGCTGGCCTCGCGGGAATCGCTCTCGCGGCGAATGAATATCTGGGTCGCGGAATCGATTCTCGACGATCCCGCCGCGCGGCATCGTCTGGCCGAGTTGTGGGCCCGCCTAGGAGAGGCCCTCGCATGACAGCGCCGCGTCTCACCACCGATCAATTGATTTTCGCCCATCAAGGGCTGGTCCGCGCCATTGCCCGCGGCATCCATCGCAGCTTGCCGCCGTTCATGGAACTCGACGATCTGATTTCCTACGGACAACTGGGCTTGGCGCAAGCCGCGCACGATTTCGATCCCGAGCGGGGCGTGCAGTTCTCGACGTTCTCGTACCATCGCATTCGCGGTGCGATCCTCGACGGCACCACGCAGATGTCGTGGTTCCGCCGCGTCACACCTTGTCGCCAACGGTATGAACGGCTGGCCAACGATATGCTCGGCACGGACGCCGCCGACACCGCCGGCGAAAACTCGGCCGCCACGGCTGATCATGCCTCCTGGATGCAGGAATCGAGCACGCAACTCGCCGTCGTCTTTCTGCTCAGTCATGCCGCCGACGACGGCCGCGAGTCGCCGCAGTTCGAAGACCTGGCCGTCCGCCCGCCGATTCAGAATCTGCTTGATGCCGAACTCAAGAGCAAACTCCACACCTTGCTGGACGAACTGCCGGAAGAAGCCCAATCGCTGCTGCGGGGCGCTTACTTTGAAGGCCTGACCTTGAAAGAGGCCGGCGAACGCCTGGGCATCAGCAAAGCCTGGGCCAGCCGCCTGCACGCGCGAGCGCTGGGGCAACTCGCTCGTGGGTTAAGAAGGTTGCAAGTATCGGATGAACCGTAGCCCGGTCTCTCCGAGAGCCGGCGAAGGCAGAAAAAAATCCTGCGGTGGTTGCGCTGGTTCGATTTTTCTTGCAAAGTTGTGTAAACCATTTTTCAAGAACTGTGTCCCTGGTCGATACGTACTGATAAGCGATGCTGCGACTGCCATTTTGGCACGGCGTTGACTATGCTAGAGTTTTGCTAGGATAGTAGGTAGATTGCAGCGCGACTGACGGGACGTTAGTCTCCTTCCAGGGTGGCACGCTGCCTATCTATCTTGTCTACCAGAGAGTGGTGCTTTCGTGTCGAAGTGGTACGGTGTTAAAGATTGTGCTGGGCTGCTATCGGGGGCCGGCAGCGTTATTGACCTGTTCGGTGCTGGCTCACGCCGACGTTACAAATTCAGAGACGCGGTGGCCGGCTTTGAAAGAGACGGTTCTGCACTTCACAAGGATTGTGAAGCGGCAAAAGCGGGGGCCATTGATGCTCTCTCGGATCGTGATAAGAGCAGTCTGAAAAACCGGCTGGTTAAAGTTCGGATAGTTAGCTCGAAAGCGGGCAAGGCAGCAGGCAAAACGGTCAAACGGGTATTCGGATACGTGATTACTACGACTGGCGACTCGACAACAATCGCAAAAATCAAGGCAAAGAACAGCCCAGAAGAGCCTTACAAGCGGCGGAAGGTAAAACACAAACTTCGGCTGTCGAGGCGTCTCAGTGAGTAGCGATCCCACCGACAACGAGCTTGAAGCCGGCGCGATCATTTCACGTGCTGAACAGGATATTGCTGCATCGATTGAAAAGAGGCTGCCGCCGGATCTGATTGAACCCCAGGAGTTGGCTCGAGCACTAGCGGAGATCGTTTCGGTCGAAATCCGCGAAGTTGCCTATAGTTTTCGCGGTCCTATGCCGCACCCGTCTCTTATGCGGGAATACGAGACCGCCCTCCCGGGATTGGCGGAAAGAATAGCCATTAGATCGGAAAAAGAACAGGACTTTCGGCATGAGGTCGCTCGCTTTGAAATGAAGGCCGTCGATCGATCTCAAACCATAGAGGCAATCAAGGTTTTCGTTGGACAGGCGCTGGCGTTCATCATTGCCTTGACTGCAATCGGTGGAGGCATCGGACTTCTTGCGTACGGCAAGGGCACTGCAGGATTGGTCGCGATAATTGCGGCACTTGTTGCGTTAGTGGCTGTTTTTATTACCGGAAAAGTTGTGGAGTTATTGCAAAAACGCAGCGACACAAGTAGCAACGATAGCGACGACGAAAACAGCGACGACGAATAACTCGGCCCCGCAAGTCTTGGCGGGGCCTTTTCGTGCGCTGACGCCGCCACGTTCGGCGCGCAGAAGTCTGAATTTCAAACTGACTCGCTACGCCTGCACCGTGCTGCTTTACAGTGCTGATTTTGCCCCCTAAGATAACCAGCGCTCGGCGCGATCGATTGCGCCGCGAACGCTCCTCGGAAAGTTTGCCGGTAAATGTCCACTGCACCTGTTATTGATGCCGCTGCCCTGCTCGCTCCCATTCCCGGCGATAATCCCGCCGGCGTTTCGCTCCGCTCGTCGGCGCCGGAATTCGACGAAATCACGAAGCTGTTGCCGCAGCAAGATAAAGCCGTGTCGGACGGCATCGAAGGGGGCAAGCCCGGTGATTGGCCGGCGATCATCACCAAGGCCACCGCGGCGCTGAAGACCAAGAGCAAGGATTTGCGGCTGGCCGGTCGGCTGACGCAAGCCTTGGTTCACAAGCATGGATTCGCGGGCCTCCGCGATGGCCTGCATTTGATCAATGATCTGCTCGATCAATTCTGGGATGGGCTTTCGCCGCGGCCCGACGAAGACTCGGGCGATCTGGAATCCCGCTGTGGACCGCTCCTGTCCTTGTGCCGGGAAACGGAAGCGCCGATTTGGATTCGCGAAATTCCGCTGGCGGAAAAACAAGCGTCAATGGACGGCGACGAGAACAAGAAAATCCCGGCCAGTTATAACCTGCATGTGCTGATCACGGAAAAAAAGGCCGATTCGGCGCTCCCCTTCGCGGCCGGACTGTCGAAAGCTGTCGGCGCCACTTCCCCCGCGTTCTACATCAATCTGCACGAGGATGTGCGCGAGGCATTGCTGGTCGTCGAGGCCTTCAAAGATGCCACCAACAATCGCTTCGGGCGCGACTTAGCCCCCGATGTGACCAAAATTCGCGAGTCGTTGTTGCTCTGCAAAAATCGGATTGAAAGTATTTGCAAGGAACGCAACATCTCCCTCGGCGCTGCGGCGACCGCGCCCGTTGCGGGCGCAGCGGTGGCAGAAACCACTTCATCCGCAGCCAGCAATGGCCACGGCGGACCGATCCGCAACCGGAGCGATGCCTTGGCGAAGTTGCGGGAGGTCGCCGATTTTTTGAAGCAGGCGGAGCCGCACAGCCCCGTTTCGTACTTGATCAACCGCGCCATTTCCTGGAGTGAAATGCCGTTTGAAAAGCTGCTGCTCGAACTGGTGACCGACGATGGAGCGCGCGAAAAGATCAACACCACGCTCGGAATCAAGGCGAACGCGGAAAGTAGCGACAGCAGTCAACCGGAAGGATCGTAGATCCAAATTTCAAAATAGCCTGTCACAAACGGAAGCCATTTCCGCTTAAACTAAGCACGTCGCACTGTTTCCCCGCAGGACCCAAACAGGCGACACACGGATTCAACCTAGTCAATCAACTCATCACAAAGGATCGCAACACATGGCCGGCGAAAGCATTCAAAAGAAACTCGAACGAGTTCGTCCCCCCCGCGTGCAGATCAAGTACGAAGTGCATATCGGCGACGCGCTCGAACTGAAAGAACTCCCCTTCGTGGTCGGCGTGATGGGTGATTATTCCGGCAAGCCGGATACACAATTGCCCAAGCTCAAGGACCGTAAGTTTGTGGAAATCGACCGCGATAATTTCCACGAAGTGATGAAGAGCATGACCCCGCGACTCGCCTTCCGCGTGGATGACAAGCTCTCGGGCAAGGCCGACAGCAAGATGAACGTCGAGCTGCGGTTCAATCACCTCAACGATTTTTCGCCCGAGAACGTGGTCCAGCAGGTTGAACCGTTGCGGAAGCTGCTCGAAGCGCGGCAACAGCTCGAAGCGCTCAAGACCAAGATGGACGGCAACGACAAACTGACGGGCCTGCTCGAGCAAGTGCTCGAAAACGCCTCGCTGCAACAACAAATGGGCAAATCGCTAAACGTCGATGCTCCCAAGGATGCTTCGTAGTTCACATTGTTCACCGCTGCGTTCACGCCCATTCACTCGCCAATCTTTTCGGTTCGGAGGTCAAACTCAGATGGCTGCCAAAGAAACCCAAGCCCAAGCCGCGGTTGCGACAACAACCACTACCGCCGAGGACAATTTTCTCGACCAGGTGGTCAGCGCGACCAAACCCAAGTCCGACGCGCAGATCGAACGCGCCAAGGAAATGCTGCAAACATTCGTCAAGCAATTGATGACCGGCGCGACCGTCAGCAAGGACGTCGAAAAGCAGATCAACTACTGGATCTCGGAGATCGACCGGCTGCTCTCGACGCAGCTCAACGAGATCATGCACGCCGAAGAGTTCCAGAAACTCGAAGGCTCGTGGCGGGGCCTGTTTTATCTCGTCGATAAGACCGAAACCAGCACGATGCTGAAGATTCGCGTGCTCAACGCCAGCAAGAATGAAGTCCGCAAAAACCTGGAAAACGCGATCGAATTCGATCAGAGCGCGATTTTCAAGATGGTCTATGAAGAAGAATACGGCACGTTCGGTGGCGCTCCGTATGGCACCCTGATTGGTGATTATGAATTCACCAATCACCCCGATGACATGCTGCTGCTGGAGAAAATGGCGCAAGTCGCAGCCGCGGCCCACGCTCCGTTCTTCAGCTCGGCCGGCGCGGAACTGTTCGGGCTCGAACGGTTCACGGAGATCGACGGCAAGCGCGATCTGGCGAAAATCTTCGATACGGTTGAATACGCCAAGTGGAAATCGTTCCGCGAGTCGGAAGATTCGCGCTACGTCGGCATGTGCTTGCCGCACATTCTGATGCGGCTCCCTTATGGCGCCAAAACGAAGCCGGTCGAGGGCTTCAACTTTGAAGAAGACGTCGATGGCCGCGACCACCGCAAGTATTTGTGGGGCAACGCAGCCTATGCCCTCGGTGCCCGAATCACGGATTCGTTTGCCCAGCATGGCTGGCTGGCGTCGATCCGCGGCGTGCAGGGGGGCGGCTTGGTTGAAGGTTTGCCCACGCACACCTTCAAGACGGACGAAGGGGACGTGGCCCTCAAGTGCCCGACCGAAGTCGCCATCACGGACCGCCGCGAAAAGGAGTTTAGCGACCTGGGCTTCATTCCGCTCGTGCATTGCAAGGGTCGCGATTTCGCCGCGTTCTTTGCCACGCAGTCGACCCAGAAGGCCAAGCTGTATAACAAGGACGAAGCGAACGCCAACGCCCGGCTCTCGACGCAGTTGCAATACATGCTCTGCGTCTCGCGGTTCGCGCATTACCTGAAGGCCATCGCCCGCGACAAGATCGGCAGCTTCATGAGCCGTCTGCAGTGCGAACGCTGGCTGAACGACTGGATCGAAACCTACAAGCATCCCAATCCAGAGACCGCCAATCAGGAATCGCTCGCCAAAATGCCGCTGGCCGACGCGCGGATCGACGTCCGCGAAGTCCCCGGCCGTCCGGGCCATTACGAAGCAGTCGCCTTCCTGCGGCCTCACTTCCAACTGGACGCCCTGAACGTCTCGATGCGACTGGTGGCCTCGTTGCCGCCGCCGACCGGGAAGTAAGGTGAACTAGGAGCCAGGTAAAGAAAACTCAGGGTGCCAGTAGCATCACTGGCACCCTCAACAAATAATCACGCTATGATTGCCACTCCCGAAATCTTCATCCTCATACCTGGCCGCACCAGCGATCAGGGATGCGGCATTAGCGAGGGAAAGTTCGGCGAGAAATATGTGCGCGAAACGACCACGCTGCAGGTCTCGCCGCCGGATATGAAGCGGCTGGGTCTCGCCAATGGCAATCGCGTCCGC
Organism: Anatilimnocola sp.; assembly: GCA_043744755.1. Classification (GTDB taxonomy): domain Bacteria; phylum Planctomycetota; class Planctomycetia; order Pirellulales; family Pirellulaceae; genus Anatilimnocola. The sequence goes on along the minus strand of JAYTUF010000779.1, from coordinate 6,145 downwards.
CTGAAGAGCGAATGGGGTCAGATCGAAGTTGCCATTACGGCAGCGAAGGGAGACGAACTTCCCGCCGGCCTGCTGTTCATTGCCTACGGCGATCTCACCTGCCGCCTGATGGGGGGCGATACTCACGGCAGCGGCATGCCGACCAGTAAGGGCCTTGATGTGACGATGGAACTGGTGGCCACAGCCGGAAGCCCCGCATGACCCAGTGGCCCTTGGTCTTGATCACCGTGGTCATTGGCATGGCGATTGCGCTGCAGCCGGTGGTGAACCGCGAACTCGCGCACCATGTGAATCATCCGTTGCAGGCGGCGCTCCTTTCCTTCAGCAGCGGAACAATCTTGCTGGCGCTGCTCTGTGCCGGAATGTATTTTTTTCAGCGGACGCCCGTGCCGAGCACCGCCCTGCTCGGGAAGGGACCGTGGTGGATGTGGCTCGGGGGCACGCTGGGCGTGTTCTTCATCACGGCTTCGATCTACATGGTCAAACCGCTCGGCCCCACCGTCATGTTGATGTGCTTCATCGTCGGGCAGCTGGTCGCGTCGGTGATTCTGGAACACTTCGGCCTGCTCAACTCGATGGTCAAGCCGATCAGCGGACAGCGACTGTGCGCCGTGCTATTAATGGTGCTGGCGATTGCGCTCATTACCACGCCGAGTTGGAAGCTCTGGTGGGCGAGGTGATTGCCGCCTTTCGCCGAGCGAAAGACGATTACTTCCCTTCGAGCGTTCGCTGCAGGTAATCAATCTGAGCGCGGACGTCTTCCAAGTCGGGATTCAGCTTCACCGCGCGGCGGAAGCACTCGAGCGCGGCGAACGGATCGTCCATTTCCAAATAGCAATGTCCCATCCCGACGGCGGCGCCGAAGTGATAGGCGTTGATCTCCAGCGTCTGATGGCAATCGTTGGCGGCATCTTCCCAGCGGTCGGTGGCAAAGTAACCGATGGCCCGTTGGTTCCAGGCTTCCGCAAACCAGGCCGCTTCGTTGATCAGGTCCGTCGCCGCGTTGATGGCATCGGCATGATGCTGCGAGTCGTTCAGCCGGCAAATGATCTGCAGTTGGTGTTGCTGCCGCTCGTTCCCATCGCGCCGCCACAAATTGCGAACGCCGTTATCGGCCAGCAAGCGCACGGCGCGGTCGTGATCGTGCAGCGCCCGGCCGAGAATTGCATTGTGCGCATAGTTGCCGAGAAAGCCAATCGCCAGCACCGCTGCCCGCCGGGTAACGTGCTGACCACATCCGGACAGGCGCTCGAGCGTGGTGAGCAAGTAATGCTGCGAAACGTCGCGAATGAAGCCGGCCGACTCTTCGGTATCGAGATACCGATGATACAGTTGATCCAGGCGCGGGGTAGGCCGCGAGTTGGGGCGGGGAGAGTGGGCAGGGTTCTTCATTACGTTTACGCCGCTCGCGCACAATCGGCCTGCAGGCAAAATCCGCCCCGCGCTGTCGCGGTTGGGTCGAGCCTTGAGTCTAATTAGAGCTACTGCAATCAACAACTGAAGGGCGGGGGCAATTCAATGTTTTCCGCCGCGGCGCTGCCAGCATCGCCGCAGGATTGGCATAGGAGGCACAACTTTTGTCATCTGCCGTACAAACACAAACGATTCATCGCGGCCCTTGTCACAGTCTGCTGATGTTGCTGGTCGCATTCCCTACGCTGGCCGGCGGCGGTTGGTTTGGCAACGATTTCGCCGCAGAGGCGAGCGCTGCGGACGAGATCGATTGGAAGATTGGCCTGGAGTTTCGCAAAGCGCTCGAGCAGCCGATTGGCCTGAAATGGGCGGAGAACCCCGTTCGCTCTGCCATGCGCAATCTGTCCCTGAATCAACGCGTGGCCATCTGGCTGGATCGCCGCATTGATCCCGGGGCCAAGTTGCAGTTCGAATCGGATGAATTGCCGCTGGGTATCACGCTCGATCAGTTTTGCGAGAAGTACAAAGTGGGCCGGTCCGTGGTCGGACCGGTGGTTTACATTGGTCCGCTCGCGACGACCGAAAAGCTAGCGACGCTGGCAGCCGTCAGACGACAGCAAGTGGGCCGGCAGTCGGCGGCGGAACGAGCCCGCTGGTCGCGGGCCAGTGAGTGGAGCGTGCCGAACTTGGCAGAGCCGCGGGAGCTCGTTCGCGAACTTGCGCGTGACTTCGGCATGACGCTCGAAAATCCCGAACTCATTCCGCACGATCTCTGGCCCGCCATCCCTTTGCCGCCACTGACGCTTGCCGATCGTTTGACGCTGCTCCTGGCCGGCTTCGATCTGACGTTTGAAACGACCGCCGATAGTGCCAAGCTCCGGATCGTCCCCGCGCCGCAATCGATTGAATATGAACAGACCTACGCCTGGCGCGGCGCGAATGCTTCGCTGGCCGCGCAGCTTACGAAGAAGTTTCCCGAGCTGAAGATTCGCCTGGCCGACGACAAAGTCGTGGTCACGGGCAAGTATGAATTTCACGAAACCATCGACCGCCTGATGAGCGGCGAAACGGTTCGCACTGCCAAGGTAGTGTCTGGCGACAAACGCTATTCGCTGCGCGTCGATAATCAGCCGGCCGGCGCGGTCGTGAAGACGGTCGCCAAGGAACTGGAAAAAGAAATGATCTATGACCCAGCGCTGACTGAAAAATTGCGCATGAATGTGAGCTTCACGGTGAAAGATGTGAAGCTGGAAGAATTGCTCGCCGCGGCCCTTACGCCGCTGGGGCTCACCTTTGAAATGAAAGAGGCCTCGCTGGTGATTGTGCCAGCGAAGCCTTAAGAGTTCGGCTTCCTTGTCCGCCGTTTGTTAGAACGTCAGACTATCGTCGCCGCGGGGAGGCGGACGACGGCCACCTTCAGCAGGGCGCTGACCTTCGCCGCGACCTGGGCCTTCACCGCGGGGCGGCATCGGTCCACCGCCTGGCCCACGATTGGCTTGGGGACCGCGCCCTTCGCCAGACATTGGCGGACGGAAGCCGCCCTGAGCACTGGCGCCACGTCCAAAACTCGGTGCCGGACCACGATTCTCCTGGCCGCGAGTCGCATGAGCCGGCGGGTGATGCGAGCCACTCCCGCCCTTCAACTCGCGCAGTTCCCGGAGAGCATCGCTTAGCTTGCGTTCTACCTCGGCAATGCGCCGGTCGAAATCGGAACCATGATGCGTGGCGCCCGGATGCCCGCCAGGTCGATGATCGCCCGGATGATGCTGCGCGGATTGATGATGGCCCGGACCATGTTCACCAGGGCGATGGTCGCTCGGGCTAGGTTCGCGAGGTCCACCTGGCGGCGGACCTTGCGGGCCGCGACCTTCCGGTCGATGATCGCCGGGGCGATGATCTTCCGGTCGTCCGGGACCCGGTCTGCCTGCGTTAGGTCGCCCGCCTTGAAAATTCGTGAAGCGATCTGCTTCCGAGGCATTTTCGTTGGCCTGGGCAGTGGTCTCGTTCGTCAATTCATCGGCTGCAATCGTGCTTGCCGAAGCGACGACCGCCCCACATAAACATGTCAGCATTGCCGCAGTCCGCCAGTAACGTCGCATCGTTCTACTCCTTGTGCTTCTACCTGTTTTGAAACTTGCCCATGTGGCTGCGATCAATGGGAGCGCAGCAGAATATCAACCGGCGGAGCGCGATTGCAAAAGCAGCCGCTGCCGGAATCAACACTAACTTTGGTTTGAACCGGCCCGCAGCGTGCGGGCAGTTCGACAATCCAGCAACCGAGACTAAAAGCCCTGATCGCTCTCGTCGCCCGACAATTCGCTGAGCCGCTTGCGAACGATCTCCATCCGGGAATCGTTCCGCTTGGTGACGGCTTCGCGGAGTTTCTTCAGCTCTTCTTCCATCCGTTTGATTTGTAATTCACGACGTTTCTGCCGAACATCGAAGTGTTCGTTGAGAAGTTTCGTTAAATCCTCTTTCAATTTAACCCGCTGCTCACGCGGAAGTTGTCGTAATTGATTCGAGATTTCGAGGGTTTTTCGTTCCATATCGAAATCTGCCTTCTGCAGCGCATACATTTCTGGATCGTCCTGCTCCAACCGCTGCCAATCTTGGCCCGGACCCATGGGACCAGGCCCCATCATGCCGGGACCGCCAGGACCACCGGGTCCACGAAAGGGCCCGCCCGGAAATCCACCGTTCGGCGGCGGCCGATCGTTCGGGCCACGGTCATCGGGACCGCGATCACCTGGGCCGCGCTCGCCACCTTCACCGCGCGGCGGTGGATTGGGGCGACCTTCGCCCGGAGGACCAAACCGCGGACCACCAGGGCCGGGACCGGGGCCACGCTCGTCATTAGGTCGTGGCTGCGGTCCTTCTCCAGGCCGGCGCGGCGGCGGAGCTTTCTCGCCATCGCGCGGTTCACCACGGGCCTCGCCCTTTGGCGGTGGTCGATCTCCACCTTTCGGCTCTTGACCGTTGCCAAGAAGTGCCACGCCGCACCATAACAGGGCGGAACCAACTGCTAAACCAAATGTGCGACGCATTACTATCTCTCCTGAAAGTTGATTCGCGAGCTACAAAGACTCACCCGCCATGTCGGCTGAAAACTGCTTGAGCTGACTATCCAAATCCGTCAACGACTGATCGACTTCATTGCGCTGGAGACTAAGCTGCTGCAGCGCGGCATAGGTTGAATGGATGGCTTCGTCCAGATCGTTCCACGACGACGTTCCCGCGCTGCTAACTAAGCCTTCCTCAACCGCTGGAACAACGGGCTGAACCACCTGCGGCTGCGGTTGAACCAGTTGAGTTGGTCCAGGCGCACCGGGAATTCGATCAGGCCGCTGACTGAGCGCCCCGATAATCGTCGCCGTAACCAGCACGGTCGCGGCAACGGCGACGGCGGCCCATGACCAATCGAGTTGCGGAGCCGGCTCACTCGCCGTGCGGGCTGGCTGCGACTTAAGCAATTGACCTTGCAAAGTCGCCAGCAACGCTTGTTCGTTCAAGCCATCTCGGCCCGCTACTTCCGCCGCAGCGCCCGCCGCGAGCCACACCTGTCGCGCAGCCGCGGTGGCAGCATCCATGTTTCCAGGAAGTGAATCACCGCCCGGCATGGGTCGCGAGGTGGCCTGTTCGAGTTGATGTTGATCAGTGGAAAGATGATCGTTCATATTTGAATTCTCAAGGTTGATGGCTGACCATCAGGCGGCGGAGGACTTGCAAGCCGCGGCGTGCATGACTGAGGGCGGTGTTGAGCGGGCAACCTAGTTGTTCGGCAATCTCGGCAAACTCCAAGCCGCCGAAGTACCGCATCAGCAGCACCCGACGCTGACCGGCACTGAGGCGATCCAAGGCAGCAGTCAAATCTTGTTCGGCTTCCCGCCACTCTACAATTGTCGCGGGGTCGTCTTCGTCCGCGGCTGGCTCCTGACTTTGCCAGCCGGTTTCGTCCAGGTTCAGTTCCCAGCCCATCCGGCGTGCCCGATCACACACCAGATGGTCGGCAATGCGAATCAGAAACGCCCGATCCTGCCCTTGCCGACGGAAGCTGTCCCGCACCTGCCAGGCCCGGCGAAACACCTCCTGCAGCACGTCGTCGGCCACATCGGGCCGCCGCACGAGCGCCAGCGCGTAGCCCCGCACGGCCGCCGAATGCTCATGCACCCAACTAGCCAGCAGTTCATCCGCGGAGAGGTGTTGGCTGGGATTGTCCATCGCTGCAATACGTAACGGCTGGGTCGGAGGAAAATTGCGGCCAGGGAAGTATTATTTCTGCTCAGCAGCGTTCCAGCACCGTGGCGATCCCTTGTCCCATGCCGATGCACATCGCTGCTAGCCCGAATTGGGCCGAATCGGTGTGTAAGGAATGAAGGAGCGAGAGGATCAGCCTCGCTCCGCTGGCACCGAGCGGATGACCAATGGCGATCGCGCCGCCGCGGCGATTCACTTGCTCGGGATCAAGCTTTCCCTGGCGGATACACGCCAACGCCTGGGCCGCGAAGGCTTCGTTGAGTTCAATCGGGCCGACGTCCGTCCTGGTGAGTTTCGCACGATCTAAGACTCGCTCGATGGCAGGCACCGGACCTAATCCCATTTCGCTCGGGCTGATGCCGACCACTGAGGTTGCGCGCACGATTGCTAACGAACGGTAGCCGAACCTGCTTGCCGTTTCGCGAGACATCACCAAAAGCGCTGCAGCACCATCACTGCGCGGACTGCTGTTCGCCGC
>JAYTUF010000778.1:0-4026 GCA_043744755.1 Anatilimnocola sp. | reverse complement strand
TCGTCGGCTTATCCGCGAGCAGCTTCTTCAATAGCTCGCTAATGTCGTTGGCGTTCTTTTCGCCGCTGCCGACGCGGATCATTTGCACTTTGCCTTGCTGATCGATGATCACGACGTGCGGAATGCCGCTGACGGCGTAGTATTCCGACATGCTTTTGCCGTCTTGAATGGCGAAGCGATGCTTCAAGCTGTGCATCTCGGCGAATTTGACCAGCATCGCCTGTTCGTCTTCGTGCGAGACTTCGCCGTCCGAGCGGGCGGCCTTCTTGGTGTCATCATTCCATTTGTATTTGTAGTAGCTGGTCAGGCCGATAATCACCAGTCCCTTGTCGCCATATTCCTTGTTCCAATCGCGGAGATGCGGGAAAGTGGCAATGCAGGGACCGCACCAGACGGCCCAGAAGTCGAGCAGTACGACTTTGCCCTTGAGATCGGCATCCGTCAGCGGCTTGCCGTTGACCCAAGTTTCGACGGCGAGAGGCGCGGCATCTTTGCCTACCAGCTCGATCAACTTCTTGCTCGAGGCAATCGTCCGCTCCAGATTGGCGAAACCCTTGATCGTGGTGTCGATGCTCGTCTTCGTGGTTTCTTCCTTCGCCAGTTCGCGGACCTTGTTCAGGCGGTCCTTCGCGGCGGCCAGTTGAGCTTCGGCCTTGGCTGGTTCGGAGCGAGCGAGCATGCCCAGTTCCATATTGATCTTGCGGGTATAGCCACTCAGCGCTTTGACATCATCGGGGCTGGCGTCAAGTCTCTTTTCCAGATCGGCGAGCGAGGTTTGGGCCACCTCGATCGTTCCCTTATAGCTAATGATGGACGTTTTGATCCGCGTCACGATAGCCTTCGCGGCGTCGCCGTATGCTTCCGTGCTGCCGACAAATGCTTCAAGCTCCTCCAATTTTTTTTGTGCCGCTTTGGGATCGGACTGCAGCAGTCCGCTGATCGCGCGGAACTGTTCACCCGCGTAAGTATTCCAGGCGGCCGCATCGCCCGGATCGGCCTTCACCTTCTCGGCCGCGGTAGGAGCTTTGTCCTCCGCTTTCTCTTGCGACCACACGGGGGCAGCGAAGCCCAACATCAATACCAGAAACAGGAACGAGCGAATCATGACAGGAACTCCGAGGAAGGATAGAAATCGGACTCAATACTCTGTAGCTGAATTCGCCAGAATTCAGTCTTCCAGCAGTCTGAATTCTGGCGAATTCAGCTACATGCAACTCTTGTGATCATTTGCCGACCGGCGGATCGGCCATTAACTTCTTCAGCAACTCACTGACGGCTTTGGCGTTTACTTCGCCGCTGCCGACGCGGATGAGTTGCACTTTGCCTTGTTGATCGATTACCACGATTTGCGGAATGCCGCGCACGCTATAGAAGTCAGCGAGCTCCGTTCCCTCTTGAATGGCGAAGCGATGCTTCAGGCTATGCGACTCGGCAAACTTGACGAGCATCGCTTGCTCTTCTTCGGGCGAAACCTCTTCATCTGCCTTAGCCGCCTTCTTGGCTGCCTCGTCCCATTTGAAGTTGTAATGTTTGGTCACGCCAATGATGACGAGGCCCTTGTCCGCATATTGCTCGTGCCATTCGCGGAGGTGCGGGAAGGTGGCGATGCAAGGTCCGCACCAGACCGCCCAGAAATCGAGAATGATGACCTTGCCTTTCAGATCCGCCTCGGTCATGGCCTTGCCGTTAACCCAGGCTTCGAAATTGAGCGGCGCTGCCGGCTGACCGATCACGTCCGATTGCTTCCGGCTGGCAATGATCTCGCGATCGATTGAGGCGAGGCTGGCGACTGCTTCATCAATGGCCGCCTTTGATTTCGGTTCTTTCGCAGCCTCCTTGGTCTTCTGCAGCGCTGCCTTGATGGCGGTCAAGCGCTCCGCGGCCTTGGTGGGTTCGACGCGAGAGAGAGGACCTAGCTCCAAGTTCACCTTGCGGCTGTAGTTGGCGAGCGCCTTCGGATCATCGGGATTAGCAGCCAATTGCGTTTCGAGTTCGGCGAGCGGAATCTGATAGAGGGCGAGCGTCTTGCGAATCGAGGCCAGCGAACCCTTCATCTTGCCGACCTGCTGTTTGGCCAGCTCCGTCGTCGGCTCGTGATCGCGGACGAGGGCTTCGACCTCTTCGAGCACCAGTTGGGCTGCTTTGGGATCGGAATCCATCACATTCAAGAGGATGCGAAACTGTTCGCCCCAATATTCGCTCCAGGCCAGCAGGTTATTCGGATCGGCCTGCACCCGCTCGCGCGGTGTTTTCTCCAGCGGGGCATCAACCGCTTCAGCGGCCGGCTTGACCGCGGGTTTCGCTTCGGTCTCTTGTGACCAGGCGAGACTAAAGCCGCCGATGAGTATTGCAATGGCGAGAAACGCGCGAAGCATGACCTGATCTCCAACCAGAAAACAGTTCCAACCAGAAGAAACACCGGCGTGACGAAGGCTCCGCAGCGAGCCTATGATAAGAGTCCTAACCATTAGAGACATCCGCCGAGCAAATCACAATGTTTTGTGATTTTTGTCTCTGTTTTGGTTCAAGGCAGTTTTGCGGGAAACGAAGCCATGACAATCGAGCAGCAGCAATTCCCGCCTTTTCTCTACGGCACCGCCTGGAAAGAGGACGAAACCGAACGCTTGACGACGCTCGCTTTGCAGCAAGGTTTCCGCGGCATCGATACCGCCAATCAGCGGAAGCATTATCACGAAGCGGGCGTGGGCCGGGCGGTTGCCGCCGCACTCGCGAGCGGTCTCGTGACTCGGGACGAACTGTTTCTACAAACCAAGTTCACGTTTCGCGGGGGGCAGGATCAGCGGCTCCCTTACGATCCCCAGGCGGCGATTGGCGTGCAAGTCGAACAATCGTTTGCAAGTTCGCTGCAGCATCTGGGCGTCGAGCGAATCGATTCCTATCTCTTGCATGGACCTTCGCTGCGAGCCGGTTTGGGCGCCGACGATTGGGCTGTCTGGCGGGCGATGGAAGCGATTCACGCGAGTGGTCGCGCAAAGTTCTTGGGGATCAGCAATGTTTCGCTCGACCAACTGCAGCAGTTGCTCAAGCAGGCGAAGACGCCGCCGCGGTTTGTACAGAACCGCTGCTACGCCAGTCGCGGCTGGGATCGCGACGTGCGCGAGTGCTGCGCGGCGAACAACATCGTCTATCAAGGCTTCTCGCTGCTGACCGCCAATCGCGACGTGCTGGTTCATCCAGAGGTAGTGCGGATTGCGCGCAAGTATCAGCGCAGCGCGAGTCAGATTGTCTTTCGCTTCGCGCTCGACGTTGGCATGTTGCCGCTGACGGGCACGACCAGCGCAACGCACATGGGCGAGGATCTGGCGGTCAGTGATTTTCGGCTGGAGCCAGCGGAGATTGAGGAGATTCTTGGCTGCAATTGACGATCGTCCCTGACTCCCGACTCCCGACCCCTGCGTTTAGCCGATACTGGCAATTCACGCGCCGAACCATTACGCTTTCCCCAAGCTGCTTGGCTGGTTCCTCTCACCTTGAAAAGACGTATATGAGATTCATGCGACTCACGGCGGTTACTTTCCTTCTCGCACTCTTGGCCGGCACGCTCACCGCGGCCGAGCCATTGACGCTGGCCAGCCTGTTCACCGACCATGCGGTGCTGCAGCGCGACATGCCGGTGCCGGTGTGGGGTCAGGCCGAGCCGGGGACGAAACTGGAAGTGACCTTTGCGGGGCAGATGAAGCCCGCGACCGCGGATAAGGATGGCCACTGGCTGGTAAAGCTCGATCCGCTCGCGACGGCCGACAAAGGTCAAACCCTCACCGTGCAGGCGGGAGAAACCAAGCTCACGCGGCAGGATGTGCTCGTGGGGGAAGTTTGGATTTGCAGTGGCCAATCGAACATGGGCTGGTCGCTGCGGCAGTCGGTGCTAGGTGAAGAAGCCATTGCCGCGGCGGGCGACAACGGCCTGCGGCTGTTCAACGCTTCGGCCCGCGCGGTCGATGAACCGCAGACTTCCATCGGCGGCACGTGGGCCGTGGATAGCTCGCAAAGCGCTCCCAACTTTTC
>JAYTUF010000777.1:0-4027 GCA_043744755.1 Anatilimnocola sp. | reverse complement strand
AGTTGTTATCAGATGTGTTCACGAAATCGTTATAACATACTTTCCATATGATTGTAAAGTATTGACTGGCAAGGGCTTGGGAACGAAGGGATCGCGGGGAAAAACGGCTGATGAACTGTTATCAAATCAAGCGAGCCACGAAATTCACTTGCCTGGTGTAACTCGCTCGCAGCACGGCTGCGAGCTACGTCGGCCCGCAGTCACGCGGCCGGCGAGTCGGCAGATCCGCTAAAGGGGGGTGTCCATTAATGGGGCCGGTTATTGGACCAAAGCCTGCGTATTTCCCGTGTTTCAGAGCGAAGTGTGTCCCGGAAGGGGTGCCATTGATGGACGTTTCCGTCGAGTATCTGGCGATTTCAGTCACCTGCCATGAACTTGCAGTCGCCGGCCTGCTCGTCGATACTGGAGCTTCCTGTCTGGTTCCTCCCTGGCGACGAATTCCCACCACTCGCGGCCGGCTTATGAATGCATTGCTAACTGCCTGGACTCTTGCGCGGAGCGAGTTGCTGCGCGCAAGTCAGTGTGGAATGTGGGCGGTGCTGCTCCTCGTGATTGGCACTGCGGCACTCTGGGGACAATCTCCCGCCCCCTCCTTCCGTCGCGACGTGATGGCGGTCCTGTCACGCTCCGGTTGCAACTTGGGGGCCTGTCATGGGAACTTGAATGGCAAAGGGGGTTTTAAGCTGTCGCTGCGGGGCGAAGATCCGGCGGCCGATTTCCAAACGATCCTCCGCGGGCTCGAACAACGGCGCGTCAATTTTCAGGAGCCAGCCGCGAGCCTGTTGTTGCAGAAACCGGTGGGACAAATCGCCCATCAAGGCGGCGTGCGATTCAATCGTGATTCACACGAATATCGACTGCTGCACGATTGGATTGTGGCGGGAGCGGCGGAACCACTTCGTAAGGAACCGAAGCTCGTCAAATTGGATGTGACGCCGGGAGAGTCCGTTGTCGTCGCGCCGCAGGATTCGATTCAGATTGAAGTGCAAGCCGTCTTCGCCGATGGCGAGCGCCGCGACGTGCGAAATCTGGCCGTCTATGAACTTACCGATAATCTCGCCGAGGTTAGCAGCGACGGCCTGGTCACGCGATTGTCGTTAGGCGAGACCACGATTCTGGTTCGCTATTTGCAACTGCAAGTTCCCGTGCGGATTGCGTTCCTGCCGTCGTCGCCGGCCATCTCCTGGCAGGCGCCGGCGGCGGCCAATCGGGTTGATGAGCATGTGTTTCAGCGCTTGCAAACCTTGCAGCTCACTCCTTCGCAGCCCTGCGATGATGCGACTTATCTGCGCCGCGCCTATCTTGATCTGCTGGGAGTGCTGCCGACTTCTGACGAAGCCCGTTCATTCCTGAGTGATGCGGCGCCCGATAAGCGGGAGCAGTTGATCGAGCGCTTGCTGGCCCGTCCGGAGTTTGCGGAGCAGTGGGCGCTCAAATGGTCGGACTTGCTGCGGAATGAAGAAAAGGTGCTCGATGTGAAGGGGGTCGACATCTTTTACGAATGGCTGCGGACCAACTTCGCCCGCGGCACGCCGCTGAGTCAGGTTGTTCGTGAGCTCGTCACGGCCAGCGGCGGCACTTATGAGAATCCGCCGGCCAATTATTACCGGGCCATGCGCGACCCGTTCGTCCGCGGCGAGACCACCGCCCGGCTGTTTCTGGGCGTGCGGCTGCAGTGTGCCCGCTGCCACAATCATCCGTTCGATCACTGGACGCAGGACGATTATTACAACTGGGCCGGCGTCTTCGCGCGAATCGATTATGAGATTCCCGATGATAAACGGAAAGACAAGTTCGACAAGAACGAATTCATCGGCCAGCAGATTGTCAAACTGAAGAGCGAAGGGGAAGTGCAGAATGCCCGCACCGGCAAGGACGCGGAGCCGCAATTGCTGGGCGCGAAGCAGCCGCTCGCTGGGGAACGCGAACGACTGAATGCGCTGGGTGAATGGCTGACATCGGCAGACAACCGGCGGTTCGCCGAGAACCAGGCCAACCTGATCTGGTATCACCTGCTGGGGCGCGGGCTGGTCGAACCCATCGACGATTTCCGCAGCACGAACCCAGCCGTGCATCCGCAGTTGCTCGACCAGCTCACGCGGGACTTGATTGATTCCGAATTTGATTTACGAACGCTGATTCGCGAGATCATGGCCAGCCAGGTTTATCAATGCTCCAGCACTCCCAACTTGAGCAACACCCAGGACGTGCGCAACTTCTCGCGCACCGTGCCGCAGCGCTTGTCGGCGGAAAAACTGCTCGATGCCCAGTGCCAGGTGCTGGGTGTTCCTGCTGAACTAAGCGGTTATCCGCTGGGTACCCGCGCGGGACAGATTCGCGGCGTGGAACGCGAACGGAGCAAACAAAAGCCGCCGACCACGGCTGACCGGTTCCTGAAAACCTTCGGCAAACCAGAGCGCCTGCTCGCCTGCGAATGCGAACGCTCCGGCGAAACGACCCTGAAACAGGCCTTTGTGCTGCTGGGGGATCAAGGCCTGGAAGAACGACTGGCCGATGGCGAAAACCGCTTGGCAAAACTTGCTTTGTCAGAGAAATCGGACGAGCAAGTAATTGCCGAGTTGTATTTCGTCGCGTTACTGCGCGAGCCGACTTCTGGCGAACTAGCTGCCGCCAAGACGTTACTTTCGCAGCACGAAAAACGCTTCAGCGGCTTGCAAGATTTAGCGTGGGCGCTATTGAATAGTAAAGAGTTTATTTTCCGGCATTAATCAAAAAATCTTACTCCCTCTCCTCGGTACTCCGGGGAGAGGGTTGGGGTGAGGGGCTGACTTATGTTGAAACGTTCACTCTCCATTGGACTCTCCCTCTTGGTTCTCCTCGCTTGCATCTCGCGAGTTCTGGGAGGTGACTCCGACAAACGCCTCGACATCTACTGGATCGACACCGAGGGTGGCGCTGCCACGCTGCTCGTCACGCCCACAGGTGAAACCATATTGATCGACGCCGGCAATCCCGGTCGCCGTGATGCCGACCGGATTTTCAAAACCATCACCGAAATCGCTGGCCGGAAGCAGATCGATCATCTGGTGACGACGCACTATCACGGCGATCACTTCGGCGGCGCGATCGAGCTCGCCAAGCTGATCCCAATTCACAACCTATGGGACAACGGCGAGTTCGAAGGACTGCGGGACAATCCCGGCAAAGCCTATTTCGAACTCAAAGCCGGAAAGAAGCATGTCATTAAGCCAGGGGCGATGATCCCCGTCAAGCAACTGGCCAGTGGCTCGCCCCAACTTTCGATTCGCTGCCTGGGCGCCAAGCAAGAGTTCATCACCGCGCCGGCCGGCAGCGCGGAGAACGCGACTGTCTGCGCTGCCGCCCGCGACAAGGACCGCGATGGCTCGGACAACGCCAACAGCGTCGTGCTTCTCATTCAGTTCGGCGGCTTCAAGTTCTACGACGCGGGCGATCTGACCTGGAACATGGAAAAGAAGCTCGTCTGCCCCCACAATCTCATCGGTCAGGTGGACGTCTACCAGGTCACGCACCACGGCCTCGATGCCAGCAACAACCCGCTCGTCTTGCAAACCATCGAACCCCGCGTCGCGATCATGAACAACGGCACGACCAAGGGTTGCGCTCCCGAAGTCTTCGCCAATCTGAAAGACACCAAGTCACTGCAGGGCATTTACCAGGTCCACAAAAACCTCCGCCCCGACGGCGAAAAGAACAACGTCGCCGATGAGTTCATTGCGAATAAAGAGAAGGAGTGCAACGGCAATCACATCCGCCTTTCGGTCGCCGCGGATACGAAGGAATACACCGTGAGTATTCCTGCGAATAAGCATGAGAAGACGTATCCGACGCGGAACTGAGGAGGGGAGTCGCTACGGAATCGATTTTCTGACTCTCGACTTGCACGCATCATCACCATACACTTATTGAGACACATTCCATGCCGCGACTTTATCGGCCCATGAAACGCGATGACGATGGGCTTCCCGTTGTTGGAACGCAGTCCAAGGAACTTGGAGTTAGAATTCCTCCCAATGCGAGCGCTGAC
>JAYTUF010000776.1:0-4033 GCA_043744755.1 Anatilimnocola sp. | reverse complement strand
TGTTTCGCCCTTGCTAACGCGACGGGCTTCCTTAAGCGGCAATAAGGAACTTACTCCGCCGCGGGCAAGTGATAGCCGCGGCTGTTGAGGCGGACGCGGAACAGGCTGGTGCCGGCGGTGATGTAGAGCAGGTTCGCATCGTCGCCGCGGCCGAAGCCGACGTTGGTGGGCACTTCGGTCTTGATGAAAGCCAGCTCCTTGCCCGGCGGCGAGTAGATGCAAATGCCCGGCCGGTTTTCGGCGCGGACGGCAACGTAGAGATTCCCTTCCGTATCACAGACCAGGCCATCGGGGCCATCGTAGGGCGCGTAATCGACGAGCGTCTTGCGATACTTCGCGCTGCCATCGGCGGCCAGGTCGTAGGCCAAGAGCGCCATCAGGCCTTTGCGCGTCGGCGGCTCGATTTTTTCCAGTGGATCATTCGCACCGTTTTTTAGTCGTTCCAAGCCGGTGCTGCCGTTGTCGTTGCTCACCACGTAGAGCGTCTTCTGATCGGGCGAAATGCAAACGCCGTTGGCTTTGCCGGCGTCGGTGATGATCCGCTCGATCTTGCCATCGGGATCGATGCGATAGACGCCGACCACGGGTTGATCGAGCGGCTCGTGCCCCAGATAGCGTGGATCACTGAAGTAGATTCGCCCCTTGAGATCGATCGTAATATCGTTCGGCGAGTTGAAACTGCGGCCCTCGAACATGCCAGCGATGATCGACGCCTTGCCGGTCTTCATGTCCGTCCGCGTCACGCGCCGGCCGCCGTAATCAGCTCCTTCCGCGACAATCATGTTTCCGCTCGCATCGAACTTAAGGCCGTTCGACATGCCACTAGGAGAACGGAAGATCGCCGTCTTGCTGGTCCGCGGATCAAACCGCCAGATGTAGCCCGCTTCAATCGCGCCCCGCTGATCGCGCGACATGTGCGAGAACGTGATCTCGCTGAAATAGGCCTGGCCATCGGGCGCGATGGCGACACCTTCGGTGAGGTATTTGCCTTCGAAGACTTTTTCGACGACCGCGTTAGGTGGGACGATTTTATCTTGAGCGGATGCGAGATTGAGCAGGCAAGCGCCGAGAAGTGTGATTGGCAAGATGAACGTTGGCAGCAGGCGCATGAGAGGTTCCTTGGGAGAGGTGTTGAAAGCCGGCTCGCTCGAACCGATGTTCGGTGACTTCATGGCTGGCCCCGCTGTTTCTCGTTTGGTTCAAGCGGCGTTAGCGAAGCCTGCATCGCTTGATCGCGCCCGACAACCGCGAGCGCTCCGCGTATCGAGCGAATTAGCAGGCCCGAATCGATCCCCAAGCCAATCAGGCGAAAGCCCTGTTCGCGGCGGATTAGCTGGTTTTCGTGGCTGGTCGCAATCAGTCCGCAATGCTTCCCCGCGCGGCGGAGCGTGTTCTTCATTTGCAAGATCTGCTCGGCCACGCCGGGGCCTTCCCATTGACCGCGATAGCCGGCCGTCGATGAATAGTCGGCCGGGCCGAAGAAGAACAACTCGGAGCCTTCGACCTCGGCCATCAGCGGCAATTGCCGGAGCGTGCGGACCGTTTCAATGATCGGCACGACAAGCACGTGATCGTTGGCTTCGGCCGTGTGTTCGACAAAGGCCTGCCCCCAAGCGGTCGCTCGTTCCGCGCCGATGCCGCGCAAACCTTCTGGTGGATAGCGCGACCAGGCAATCGCCTGCCGCAGTTGTTCCGCCGTTTCGACCCAAGGAATCACGACGCCGTCGGCGCCAATATCCAGCGCCCGTTTGATCAGCCCGCCGTTCAGTTCGGCCACGCGCACGAGCGCCACGGTGTTACTGCGAACAGTGGCCCGCAGATGCTGGACAATGTCCTGCCAATCCAAGTGACCATGCTCGGCGTCGATTACGACCCAATCGATGCCGAGGGCGACGGCCAGCTCGGTGATGCTGGCCGACTCCAGCGTGACCCACAGGCCATAGGTCGGTTCATCGGCGGCCAGCTTGTGACGCAACTGGCGAATCGCAGCCGTCTTCATCGTTTGCCGTCGCTTGTTGCTCGCGGTGCAGATTTTAGAAAACACGAACCGTGATTCTGCGTGCCCGCTGCTCAGGCGTCAAGCAACAGACCGTGGGGTAAGATCCAACTTGCCTGGCCACTTGCCCACTACCGCCAGTCGCAATCTATTGGCTCCCCGCCTCATCTCCGCCTAGAATGCAGATTGCCTGCTGATCGTTTCTGATTGAGTGGCCCTGGTGGATTGGCTCTGTTTGATTTCTCGCCTGAAGGAGTTTTGCATGTTGCGTCTTTCGTTGGTCACGCTCGTCGTCGCGGGGTTGTTCGGCGGTCTGAATACGGTTCGCGGCGCGGATGAAATTTCCGGCACCTATCTGGAAACTCGCACTTGCCAGGTTTACACCGGGCCTTGCTTCGCTAACGCAGAGATGGCTTTGGCAGGCAAAGATGCGTTCATGGCTTGGAACATTGAAGAAGGAAAACACGCGGGCGTCGATCTGGCGGGACTCAGCGTAGTCGTGTGCATCACGGGTTCCGATACGCTGGGCTTTGGCGGCGTGAACGATCCCAAGACCATGAAATCAACGGTCATCCTCGACGAGAAAGCCACCGCTCAGCAGCGCGACGCGCTGCTGGCGTTCGCCAAGGAACACGCGGGTCGAGCGGGGAAGGAAGTGGTGCGGGTCGATAGCTCGCCGATCCAAATGTCGCTCGATTTGGCGACGCTGGCCGGCAATCTGGAAGCGGGCAAGCTGGTGAAGCTGGCCACGCGGAAGGCCAAGCTCACCGATTGCATCTGCACCAACGAAGTGGCCTTCTATCCGCCGCTCGCCAAGTTGCAGAACTTTGCCGCCGGCGTCTCGAGCGAAGCGGAATATAAGGGCCGCGGGTTGGGGACCAGTTGGTCCACACCCGGTTCCCGCAGCGCCTATATGGCTACGTTCGTTTACGAATAGGGCAACGAGGTAACGGGAGACTTACTCTCGCCCCAGTTCCCAGTGTACGAACTTCTTGACTTTCATCCCGGCCGCTTCAGCGAACTTGCTGACGGTCAGGCTCGGCTCTTTGACGAACGGCTGTTCGAGCAGGGCCTTCTCGGCGTAGAAGTTCCGCAGGCGGCCTTCGACCATCTTATCGACGATGTTCGCGGGCTTCCCTTCCTTGAGAGCCGCTTCCTTCAAGATTTCGCGTTCTTTCTCGACCAAGGCGGGATCGATGTCTTCTTTGGTGAGCGCGAGCGGACGCATCGCAGCGACATGCATGGCGACGTCCTTGGCCGCTTCGTTGGTGCCGCCCTCGACCTGCAACAGCACGCCCGCGACGGTGCCGCTGTTGTGGCTGTAAGCACCCGTGCCGCCGTCAAACCGCGTCATCCGGCCGACATTGAAGACCTCGCGGATGCGATTGAACATGTCGTCCTTCACTTCGCGGAGCGTCTTGCCCGGCTTGCTGGGCGAAGCTTGATCGAGCAGCTCATCGGCGGTCGTCGCGCCAGGACCTGTTGCCAATTGCTGAGCCAAATCGTTGGCCAGTTGAATGAACTCGGCGCTGTTGGCGACCGGAGCGCTTTCACACTTCAGTTCCACGACTGCCCCACGTTGCTTATCGACACCGTGATAAATGCCGAAGCGGCCGAACGCGGTTTCGCGATTACCCCGCGTGGTTTGGATGACGATGCCATTCTTGCGGAGCGTTTCTTTGGCCTTCTCTTTGTCCCCACCGGACTCAGTGAGGGCTTTTTTGCAGTCCATCATGGGAAGGCCGGTCTCGTCGCGTAATTCGCGGACCAGGGTGGCGGTGATTTCTGCCATGGTCGAATCTCCTGATTTCGTCTCGTTGAAAAGTGTCTTAAGATGTAGGCCGGAACAAGGTACTCCGCAGTTCCGGCATGATTTGCGAATAACGTCTCGTCACAGCTCGGCCGGAACTGTGCGAGGACGCTGTTCCGGCCAACCAAGAGACAACTTCCGTTGCAACCGGGTTCGAGTCGCAGGTTTGCAGAAGGACTGATTTGGAGGATCAAGCCGGAACTGCGGAGTACCTTGTTCCGGCCTAC
>JAYTUF010000775.1:0-15973 GCA_043744755.1 Anatilimnocola sp. | reverse complement strand
CGGAATCAATCACGGAAAATAAGTTGAAGTCTGGTTCCGTTCCAGTCCCCGACTTCACGAAGGTCGAAAATGGTACGGTCAGTGATTCCAAGTTGCCTCGCCAGAGCGTAATCGTCTGGGTCGCGTGGTTTACGAAACCACCGATCAACAGGTCCGCGCGATTTTCTGCCGCCAAGACTTCCGCAAGTTCCTCGGCGGGAATGAATCCACCATCGACCGTAAATGCGATGCGTCGAAACATAGACGTAAGAACGGGAATCGTTTTCATGTCGAGAGAATGGATAAACACGCCTATTCCCAATGTGGAGGTAGTAGGAACCGCACGCTTCACGAGCGCCGCTGTCAGGTCACTTGCGTAGCTCACCCAAACGGAATCTTTGGTGGCGTTTGCCACTGAGTTACGAAGGCCCGACACGGATGAAACGATTTGGGGATGCAACCCGGCAAATGCCGCCGCACGCTTGGTAGCCCGATCCAGCAGAATCATCGAACCCTTGGGCTGGCTCGCTTTCGTTTTGACGGTCATCGCATTACTCCTCGACTCGGTCTTGGTTCTCGCTTTCAACCACCGGATTGTTCGGATACATCTGGTCCCACTCGTCGCCTAGCTGTTGCCAAGTGGCCTCTTCTTCAATCAAGTCCAGTAAGTCCGCAGGAACCGCTGACGGATCGGGTTCGCCATCCATGAACTCCCCGCTTCGCAGATCAATCCGCCAGGCGTCCGTCCCTCGAATGATGGTGACGTGGGGCGGCTCACGGGTTTCTTTGTCCCGAATCTTTACCTTCCAGCGGGCCGTTCGGAGGGCATCCGTCAACGGCAGCGTGTAGGCCATGAGGTCGCCCCGCCAGCGGTATTCAACGATCAGCCTGGGAACGAAATTTATGGAACCTATCCAAGACTATGTCCTGTTTTACATAAAGTCAATACAGGACATTACTGGAAGTGCGGCCATTTCGGAGAATGGTGGGAATCAAACCTACAGTTGCCAGTCTTCCAGCCTCAATCCCCGAACACGAATGAACTCCTTCGTATTGTTCGTAACGAGAATCAAATTCAGGGCCAAGGCATGCCCGGCGATTAAGAGATCATAGGGGCCGATTATTTGTCCAGCCGCTTCCAACGCCACTCGGATTTTGGCCGCTTCAAAAGACGCGGCGGAATCAAATGCAAGTTCGCGAACCTCCGCCAGCAGCGTTTGAATCTTGGGGAGTTCCACGGCGGCATTCCCGCACTTGATTAACCCCGTGAACAACTCATAGGTGCTGACCGCAGAAATTCCACAATCGCCTGTCATGAGGCTCGACATGCGAGTCCAGACTTTCGCATGTCGTCGCATCGCGGCAATGCATGTATTGGTGTCGAGCAGGTATTTCACGGCTAAGAGTTCAGTCGAAGGAGGGGGCCGGTGGCATCGCTCCCTGATCAGGTCGCACGAACGCAGGATCGTCAACCGCAATCGCTTCGAAAAAGCCGGGTGGCCAGGGGCGGCTGGGCTTCACCGGCTCCAAAATAATCGTTTCTCCAGAGCGACGAATGGCCACGCTGGATCCGTCGAGGCGGAATTCGGCGGGCAGCTTCACTGCCTGGCACCCATCGATGTTGATTATCTCGGCCGTAATGAATGCATTTGACATTTTCAATAACCCTCCATTTGAACCTTCTAATTATACCGTCGGTTCAAAACCGCATCGACGTAAATCCGCCGTCGACGTACAAATCTTCACCGGTGATGAACGAGCCGGCCGCGCGTGAGAGGAGGAGAATCGCCGCGGCGACGAGTTCTTTTGGTTCACCAAACCGGGCCATCGGCGTTTGCTTCAAGATGTTCTCGACACGTTCGGCATCGAGTATTTTCTTGTTTTGTTCCGCGGGGAAGAAGCCAGGGCAGATCGCGTTGACCCGCACTTTTTGCGTCGCATATTCGCGCGCGATGTTCTTGGTCAGGTTAATGACCGCCGCTTTAGCTGCTGAGTACGCGAAGACCCGCGAGAGCGGCAAATGCGAAGTCACGCTGCCGATGTTCAAGATGCTGCCGCCGTGTTCTTGCGTGACCATGTGCGGCGCGAAGATCTGGCAGCCGAGATGCGTGGCGTAGAGCTGACTAGTGATGACCGAGTTCCATTGTTCGTCGGTGATCTCGGCATACGGCACAGCCGAATTGGTGCCCGCACAGTTGACGAGCATATCCACCCGGCCGAAGCGCGTGAGCGTGCTGCGGAGGAGTTGTTGCACCGATTCCCGCTGCTCGGCATGAACTTCCAGGTAGAGCGCCCGTCCGCCTGCTTGTTCGATGGCTGCGACTCGTTCTGTGCCCCGCTCATGCGACCTGCCAGCGACCACGACGACCGCGCCGGCCTGCGCAAGTCCTTCCGCCAATGCACCGCCGAGCACACCGGTCCCGCCGATCACGACGACCGTCTGCCCTTGCAGCCCGAACAGCTCTTCTAAAAACCCGCTGGCCATGAATGACTCGTTTGTTGTTTGAAAGTCGCCGTTCGCTCCGCGAACGGGTGTGCTTTCGCGGAGCGAAAGACGACAATCGTGATCGTATCCGCAATGGCCCAATTTGGGGAGAACCTCTTCCTCTCTTCCGCCCGCCCCCGCCCCTGCGGTAGATTGCTGCCATGCGTTCACCACCCGGAATTGCGATTGTCACGCGGCCGACGCGGCTCGAAGGGCTGAAGCGCCGCTGGGGCACAGCGGGGCAAGCGATGTTTGCACTGGAGCAAGCGCACGTGCATGAAGCCGTGCGGCGCGCCCCTGCCGAGGAAGCAACTCGTAGCGGCCGCAAGAAGCAAATCACCGTCGCGCCGCGAGTTCAGCAGCAGGCCGACTTTGACGACTATCGCAAGGAAGACACCACTTACCAGGCCGTGGTCGATCAGCTCGAAAGCGAACTGCAGTTCGGCTTGCCGATCAAGAAGGTCGATCGCTCGTTCCTGCCGAATTTCGATTTCGGCACTTGCGAAGTGGTGGTGGTCGTCGGGCAAGATGGACTGGTTGCGAACGCAGCCAAGTATGTCGGTTCGATCCCCATCGTTGCGGTGAATCCTGATCCGCAGCGGATCGACGGCGTGCTGCTGCCGTTCTCCGTCAAACAAGCGGCGACCGCCGTGCGGCGCGTTCTCGACAAAAAGTTTGTTTCGCGGCTAGTGACATTGGCCGAAGCCAGGTTGAACGACGGCCAGCGGCTGCTGGCCTTCAACGATTTGTTCATCGGTGCCGCCAGTCATATCTCGGCGCGCTACACACTCGAATCGCGGGGTCGCATTGAGCCGCAGTCGTCCAGCGGCATCATCATTTCCACCGGCGTCGGCTCCACCGGCTGGCTGTCCAGCATTTTCAACATGACCCGCGGCGTGGCCGAATTCGTCGGCTCGCAGGTCCACTCGCGGCCGCAACTGGAATGGGAAGACCGCCGCCTGGCCTGGGCGGTGCGCGAACCGTTCGTCAGCCGGCAGTCGCAAGCTTCGCTGGTCGCCGGCTGGCTGGAAGAGCGGGACGAACTGATCATCGAATCGCTGATGCCCGAGACCGGCGTGATTTTTTCCGACGGCGTCGAGCAGGACTTTCTGCCCTTCAACAGCGGCGCGATCGTCCGCATCCAGGTCAGCCAACAACGGGCTAACCTGGTGACGAAGTGATTTTCAATTCGTTAGCGAGCGGCCGTTGACGTGCGAGTGGCTGACGCACGACCTTGCTCCTTAAGTTTCTCAACAAGCCGTTTCGCCGCGGCAACTTCGCTTCCCGTGAACTGCATTTCCTTGTACGCGCCCACTTCGCGCCGCAGCAGACTGGCCAGCTTGTCCCAGGTAAGTTCATTCGTCAGATGCCAGGCCGCCGCTTGCGCCACACGCTGATCGATCTGCTCATCGCCCAGCGACCGCAACACCCCAGCCAATTCCGGCTTGTCACAGACTTCCGCCAGCGGTTTCAGTTCATACTCCATCCGCGCATCAGGCTCCGGCTTGCCATATTCCAGGCAAACGCAATCGGCCTTGATCTTGATGGCCCGCCCGGCCGGGATGTTGAAAATGCCCTGCGGAAACGGGTTGCCACCTCCACGGTTGTTTCCGTTTCCTTGACCACGGCCCAGCCCCAATTGCTGCGGCGCTTGCTGGTTGTTCTGCCCATTCTGCTGGTTGTTGGGCTGACCACCGCCGGGAAACCCCCACGGCTGCTGCGCCAGCACGGGCGCCGCGGCCAGTGCGGGAGGCATTAGAATCGTGAGCGGGCGATCGGTCTTGTTCTTGAACTGAATCGTCAGCCGCCGCGCATCACGCGGCACCACGCCCACCTCTAAATCGCCGGCCTCGATCGCCGCAAACAACTCCTGCGGCGGAGCATCCGCACTAACAAGCTTCTGCGGAGTTTCTCCCTGCGCAAGCAATGAACCAAAGGCACAGGAAAGGGCGAACGTGGTGACAACGACAAGATAGCGGCGCAGCGGCCACTTCGCAAAGAAACGGGGCATGGAACGAACCTCAAACTTCTGTTCCGATCGGCTAGCAACGGTAGAAGAGATGTGTTGTTGCCAGCAGAGCCCCTGCAAGTCGTCAATAGTATCGGCAGATCAGCTTGAAGGCAAGCAAAGAATTTTGTGAATCGCGTCAATCGAAATGGGTCGAACAAAGCTTCCTCAATGCGGCCAGCAAGGTAAGATTGGTAGAATCAATTACTACCCAGAGCAAAGGAGCCTCCCGTGCCGACCAGGTCAGTCGAAAGTTCAGAAAGACAGCCGGTTCCGATCGAGTACGCCGGCAAATGGATCGCGTGGAACTCTGACCATACGCAGATCGTCGCCCACAGCGACGGCATGCAAGAACTTTGGCGAATCGTTCTTGACCTTCACATCACGGACCCCATCTTTGAAAAGTTAGATAGGGTAGGTGGTGTACGCCGAGCCTGATTGAACCGCAACGATTTGTTGTGCCGCATGAAGACGCATGGTATCGAGGAAGTCTTCCCGCGGTGCGAAGACGCCCACGACCAATCGTCAGGACTGGAGCCGAACCTGATATACGACACTGTAGCACTTAGCGTTATCGACGACCTCACGCAAAACAAGCGGAAAATCTGCCCGGAAGGGGAAAAGAGAGTTGAAACGCCGCAGGGTCGGCGATATGCTGCGCCTGTAACACATTCGCAAGTGGGAAACGGAGGAGAGCCGTGGACTACAGCCGGTCGTGCAAATTGTCGGATGCGGAACTCGCCAAATCTGATATCGCGGAAATGAACCTTTCTCTGGCGCAGGGACTTCCACAAACCCAGCCCATCGATATCTCGGCACTCTACCGCAAGTTGGATGACTGGACGTCGGTCGTTGACCATGGCGTTCGTCGCGCCCTCGCCCGCCGCAAGCGGGGAGAAGCGATTGACCTGACTGGCGATCAATACCGCGTCATGGCCATGATCACTATCCTACAACGCAATTTAGGGGTCACATATAATCTAAAATTCAGCCAGGGCGAATATGACGCTACGGATAGTCGCAATTTATTCATCCACGGACTATTGACGGGCTTTGGTGGGACTTGCGTAACGATGCCCGTACTCTATTGTGCGATCGGTCGGCGACTGGGTTGGCCGTTGAAGGTGGTTTTTGCGAAAGAACATGTTTTTTGCCGCTGGGACGAAGGACCAACGAGCACATTCAATATTGAACCGACCTGTCAGGGTTTAAAGTGCCATTCCGATGAACACTATCTTCACTGGCCGAAGCCTATTGAGCCGCAGGAGATCGAACGCGGTTGGTGCCTCCGCAGCTTGACGCCTCGCGAGGAATTGGCGTTTTTCGTCGCTAATCGCGGCAACTGTTTCCTCGATCACTTACAGCCGATGTTCGCCGCCGACGATTACCTGCAGGCGCATCAGCTCGCGCCGAATCATCCCGCCTATTACCATTGTTGGCAACTGTCGCTCGTCGTCCTGCAAATCACTCAACAAGTTCGCAAGGCTCCGGCGCCGGCGCGATTTCGACTTCCGGCGCCACGCGACCAGGCTGAGCGAAAATATTACCAGCAAGGCGTCAAGACATTTAACCGCATCCTCGCGAATCGCCGCGCTAAACGGATGCCACCGGATGACTTGATGTTTACGATCACGACCTGAGTTTCACCGTCCCCATGCAAAGGAGCAGCACATGTATGATCCTTCCGTTGGTCAGTTCCTAAGCGAAGATCCGATAGAGTTTGAGGGATTGGACGAAAATTTGAAACGATATGTTCGAAATCGGCCAATCGATAACACCGACCCAACCGGCCTGCAACAAGCTCCAGCTCCAAGTCAAAACGATTCAGAGATTCCGATGCGACTGCCCGTGCCGACCGATGTCGGCAGAACGCCGGCAGGGCAGTTTTATCATCGCTATCCGCTTACACCCAGCGCCAACGACGGTCCCAACCGTCCAGATCCACGACCACAGTTATCCCTTTGGAATTACACCCCTGCCATAGTTGTAGATCTGAACATACCCCACCGTCCCATAACGCTTGACGTACCGAGAATGGGATTTCCTACTCTCGCGGAATTGGATGCATCAAAGGATCAGTATTCTGCGCTAGCCGCGCAGATGCGAGTTTCGCCACCCGAGAGGGCGGGCGGAAAATGGACCAAAGACAAATACGTATATAAAGTTCCATGTGCGAACAAGGGAACTATTACCGCAATTGTACGCCCTAAGTCACCCAAAATCTCATTTGCAGAAGGGGTAAATCCAATAAGAGATATTGGAAAGATTCTCGCAAACCCCGAGCTCATGAAGGTGAGCGAAGATGCAGAATTCACCGTTGAGTGGGTACGATAGTGACTGGGGCCTATACAAAACGCACGTGCTTAGCGACCGGCTCCAAAACAGTACGAACACGCGGAATGGTAAATATGAAAAATGGATTAATGCGGTGTGTTCTTACTGTCGCCTTGATCGGTAGCATCGCCAATGTTTGTGGCGGCCAAGCAAACCAAATTGATAAGTTCGATGCGGTCAAGCGGCTTGACATGCCGGTTGCGGGCGGGCCGATGTTGGCGATATGCAGGATCAACGGCCAAGAAGTACAATTAGTCGTCAACACGCATTCAGCGATGACTTCGTTGACCGCGGAAGCGGCGAAGAGGATTGGTCTAAGAACAAAATCAACCGTTGTGAGTATTGGTTCTATTTCGGAGCAAATCGAAGTATGTGAGGGACTACAGATCGAAATCGGCACGCTGAAGGTCGTTCCACGAAATGGAGTTCGTGTTTCAGCTACAATGTCGAACTCAGTCGGACCAATTAAACGTGATGGCTCAATTGGAATGGACGCACTTAGCGGTTGCGCAATTTGGATGGATTTGGGTGCTAACAGTGCAGCGATCATTCGGCCCTTAATGGGCGCTCCTACAGGTGAATTCGAAAAAGTGCCGCTGTCATTTAATACACTTGGCTATCCGATGATTGTCATCACCACGGACGAAGGCCAAATGGTCGAATGCGTTCTTGATTCCTCTGCATTGGCTACTATTGGATTGCACAGCAGCCCTTTCGACTTATTAACAGAACGACGCGATATTATCAAATTGCCTTACACCGTGCGGGCTACAATCTCATCGCAATCGCTTGAATCACAAGTCGGATTACTCAGTAGTTGTCGGTTAGGGGAACTCGAATTGAAGGAACCGAAAGTGTTTCGAGTGGACCGAAATTTCGTTGGACTGTGGGCGCTCGCTCGATTCCAAGCTTTGATCGACTTTCCTGCAAAGTCGCTGTATTTGAAAAAAGGTTTATACTTCGGAGCAGTCGATTCAAGCGATCGGTATGGGATTGAAGTGACGCCGGTAAAGGGTGGTATGAAAGTCATCCAGGTTGCGCAGGGCACCCTCCTGTCGAAACTTGGGTTAAGGCAAGGTGACGAAATATTGAGTGTGGGAAAACATATGGCTGACGAGGATGACGGATGGCGAGCGAATCAGACGATCGGATACTTCAAAGTTGCCCCCGTAGAGATGCGCGTAAGAAGGTCGAACGAGGTAATTACGATTGAATTGCCAGCATCTTTAAAGTGAAGTAGGTCAAGTAAGGTTCCTACATCTCAAACGTCTTCACCACCTCGGGCGGCGCGGGGGCGTACATCAGGGGTTCCATCGAGCAACTGGCCCGGCCTTGGCTGAGGCTGCGCATGGCGGAGGAATAACCAAAGAGTTCTTTCAGCGGCGCGTGGGCTTCGATGGTGGTGAGGGTGCCGCGGTTGTCGGTGCGGGCGATGATCGCGCGGCGGCGTTGCAGGTCGCCGACGAACTCGCCGTGGTAATCGTCGGGGGTGACGATGTCGAGTTTCATGATTGGCTCGAGCAGCACCTTGCCCCCTTGCTCCAGACCCTTTTCAAAGGCATCCGAGGCGGCCATCTTCATGGCGCGGACGTCGGTCTGCACGGGGTTCCATTCGCCGCCGAGTACGCTGACGCGAATCTTGATGAGCGGGAAGCCCGCGATGTGCCCGCCCCCTTCGCCGGCCGCTTTCAACTCATCGACGGCTGCGGTCATCAGGTCCGGCGGCACGCCATCGACCGGGCTGAAGTTCAGCACGGTGACGGGCGAAGCCGCGCCGGCCACTGGTTCCATCTTCAGCCGCACTTTGGCGAACAGTTGTTGCCCAGCGATCACGCGGTGGCATTCGCCGACGACCTCCACCGCGCGGGCAATCGACTCGCGATAACTGACCTGCGGCTTGTGAAACTTGATGTTCAGACTGAAATCACGCAGCAGGCGGTTCTTAATCACTTCCAGATGCAACTCGCCCATGCCGCTGATCAGCGTCTGGCCGGTCTCGCCGCTGATGACGTGCAGGGTTGGATCCTGCCGCTTGAGCATGTCGAGCGTGTCGTTCAGCTTCTTGCGCTCGGTGCTGTTCTCCGGCTCGATGGCCATCGAAATGACCGTCTCGGGGAAGGTGATCGTTTCGAGCAGGATCGGCTCGCGGGTATCGCAGATCGTGTCGCCGGTGATCGACGCCCGCAAGCCGACGATGCCGACAATGTCTCCGCATGTCGCTTCATCGACTTGCTCTTCTTTTCGCGTTGCGTGGATGTGCCACAGCTGCGCGACGTTCTCTTTAATGTCTTTACCTGGATTGAGCATCCGCGAGTTCGACTTCAGCACGCCCGAATAAACGCGGACCCAGGAGATATCGCCCGTCTTCGCCGGCAGCACTTTGAAGACGAGCCCGCAGAACGGCTCATCCGGTTTCGGCGCCCGCTTCTCCGTCGCCGACTTCTTCTTGCGATCGCCGACGGCCGCGCCTTCGACGGGCGGCATGTCGGCTGGACTGGGCAGATAGTACTGCACCGCATCGAGCACCGGTTGCACGCCGATGCCATGCAGCGCCGAGCCGCAGAGAATCGGCTGAATCTGCATTTGCAACGTGGCTTCGCGCAGCACCTTGCGGATGAGCTCCACCGAGATGGGCTTCTCTTCGAGGGCCAGGCTCATCATTTCATTGCTATAGCCATACAGCTTCTCAAGCATCTGTTCCCGCCAGGCGGCTGCTTCGACGGCGTGGTCTTCGGGGATCTCGCCGATGTTGACATCGCGCGAGTTCGCATCCGCGGGGAACGTAAGGAATTTCATCTCGATCAAATCGATGATGCCGCGGAACGGATTGGCGACGTGCGACGGACCCTGACCGACGGGGATTTCGATCACGATCGGCGTGCCGTGCAGCCGGTCCGTGATCTGGCCGACGACCGCTTCGAAATTAGCCCCTTCGCGGTCCAGCTTGTTAATGAAGCAGATCCGCGGCACTTTGTAGCGGTCAGCCTGCCGCCAGACGGTTTCGCTCTGGGCTTCGACCCCTTCGCGGGCGCTGAACACGACGACCGCCCCATCCAGCACGCGGAGGCAGCGCTCGACCTCGGCCGTGAAATCGACGTGGCCCGGCGTATCGAGCAGATTGACGACGACGTCCTTCCAATTGAACGTGACGCAGGCGGCATAAATGGTAATGCCCCGCTGCTGCTCTTCGGCATCGCTATCGGTTTCGGTGGTGCCGTCGTCCACCTTGCCCACGCGGTGCTTGGCCCCGCTGAGAAACAGCATCCGCTCGGTCACCGTCGTCTTGCCCGCATCGATGTGGGCAATGATCCCGATGTTGCGCAGTTTTTCGATCTGGCGGGAGGACATAAAGGGCAGTTCTGAGTTTTTGGGTTCTGAGTTTTGAGACAGGAGTGAGTTCTATCGCGAGACATGTCTTGTCTCAGAACTCAAAACTCAGAACTCAAAACTTGTTCGGTCCGCGCACGAAAAAGCCGCGATGGTTCAACACGCACCGCGGCTTAGTTTAACAGCAAAATTACCAAGCGAAGTGGGCGAAGGCCTTGTTGGCGTCGGCCATGCGATGCACGTTTTCACGCTTGGTGAAGGCCACGCCTTCTTTATTGTAGGCGGCAATCAGTTCGTCGCCTAATTTCAGATACATGGGACGCCCCTTCTTCTCGCGGCAGGCAATCAGCAGCCAGCGAATCGCCAGCGACTGTTGCCGGTTGCGATTCACTTGCATGGGCACCTGGTAGGCAGCACCACCCACGCGGCGGGAGCGGACTTCGATATACGGCTTCACGTTCTCGAGCGCGGTGTGAAACACCTCGATCGGCTCGCGGTCGGGAATCTTCTCTTTGATGTAGTCGAGGGCTGCATAGAACAGCACCTGGGCCACGCTCTTCTTGCCGCTGTGCATCAAGCAGTTGATGAACTTGCCGGCCAGAATCGATTTATAGCGCGGATCGGGTTTAAGCGTCGTTGCACTGGCAGTGATCTTGCCCATACGAAATCCGAAATTGCAAAAGCGGGATGTGTTGTGTGGTGTTATTGATGACGAGGAGCGGATCGTGTGATCCGCTCGGAGGGGCCGCCACCCTTCGTTTACGAGCAGCGGCCGGTTGTTCGTTAGTGAGGCAACCGTTAGCTGCCCTTGGCGCCGTACTTACTACGGGCTTGTTTGCGACCGGAGACGCCCAGTGTATCGCGGACGCCGCGGACAACGTGGTAGCGGACACCCGGCAAATCGCGAATACGACCGCCGCGGATGAGCACGATCGAGTGTTCTTGGAGGTTGTGACCTTCGCCCGGGATGTACACCGTCACTTCGCGGCCGGTGCTGAGCCGCACGCGGGTGATCTTCCGCAAAGCCGAATTCGGCTTCTTGGGAGTCATGGTGCGAACGATCAAGCAGACGCCCTGCTTGAAGGGGTTCTTTTCCAACACGGGGCTCTTGCTGAACACCCGCTTCTGGCGGCGTGGCTTGCGAACGAGTTGATTGATCGTGGGCATAAGGAGTTACGTCACGGGTTCTCGACCTGGATTAGTTGGGAATCCAATAGGGTACCAGTACTTGGAATCCTGTCAAGGCGACCTGCAGCGTTTGCGATTATGGGAAGGTGGATTTGGAAACTTGACCGCGACACCGTATCATTTGATGCACGGATTTTTTGTATACAAAACTTGTACGGTGAACCCGCGAATGGATGATTCGGCTGAATTGCTCGTCGGACTGAGCCCAGGGGAGTTGTCGGCCCTTGCCGATGGCCTATTGGCACCGAGCTCCCAAGGCCGGCTTGATGAGTTGCTGCGTCGCAATGCGGAAGGACAACTGTCGCCACAGGAGCTCACGGAGCTGGATTCTCTCTTGGCGCGTGTCGATCAGCTTAACATTGTAAAAGCGCGAGCCCGCTGGACGCTCTACCAGCAGGCCGCAGGGACACGCGTCCCGTGACCGGTTATTTTCCTGCCGAGTTACGCAGACGAGTTATTGAGCATTTCGGCAATTGCTGCGCATACTGCCGTTCCGCCGACGACTTGATGGTCACGATCTTCGAGATCGAGCACATCATGCCGCGAGCCTTGAGCGGCCGTAGCGTATTTGAGAATCTGTGCCTGGCTTGTCCGAATTGCAATCGCTATAAATCGGACCGTGTCCTGGCAACCGATCCGGTCACCGGAGGCGAAGCCCCCCTCTTTCATCCTCAACGGGACCGCTGGGAAGATCACTTTGGTTGGAGCAGCGATTTTGCCGAGATCATTTCCTTCACAAGTACAGGTCGCGGTACCTGCGCGCTCTTGCGGATGAATCGACCACAACTCATTCGCGTTCGGCGGCTGTGGGTGGCCGTGGGAGAACATCCGCCAGAACGAAGACACTCATAGCAACGAGACGGCCGAGGTTGAAATCGACCGTCTGAGAAATGTGCTTTAGTAGCTGAGTTGGTGGGATGCCAACTCCGAAAATCTAGCGCAGCGAGAGTTCTACTATTCTTTACCACCGCCCAGCAATGATTCCAGCGCGTTGCTGGCGCCCTTGCTGCCAGCGGCGGCCGGCGAACCGGTGTTGCCGTTGCCATCGCCTTGGGCGAGCAGCGGGAAGGCCGATTCCAAGGTCTTGTCCTTGTCCGCCGACATAGCCTTCAGCGCTTCGGGGCGATAGCGGACTTCCGAATCCTGGAAGGCGCGGAAACCGGTACCCGCGGGAATCAAGTGCCCCAGGATCACGTTTTCCTTCAGACCCACGAGGTGATCGACCTTGCCGGCCAAGGCCGCTTCGGTGAGCACCTTCGTCGTCTCTTGGAAGCTGGCGGCAGAGATGAAGCTGCTGCTTTGCACCGCTGCCTTGGTGATACCTAAGAGCTGCGTGCTGGCCGTCGCAAACTTCGGCTTCACGCCGCGGGCCGTCTTGCCGTGCAGGGCTTCGATCTGCGAATTGGTCTGCTCCATCGCTTCCTTCGGCACGATCGAGCCTTCAGCAAACTCCGCGTCTCCCTTGTCCGAAATCCGCAGGCACTTCGAGAGGTTGGTGTTCACCGAGCGGAAGTCAAAGCGGTCCATCACCAGGCCGGGCAGCAGGTTGGTATCGCCCGAGGTTTCGATGCGAACCTTCCGCAACATGCGGGCCACGATGATCTCGATGTGCTTGTCGTTGATTTCCACGCGCTGACTGCGATACACGCCTTGAATTTCGTGCAGCAGGTATTGCTGTAGGGCTTCTTCGCCCGAAATCCGCAGAATGTCGTGCGGCACCAGCGGACCATCGACGAGGGCCTGACCGGCCTTCACATGGTCGCCGGCATGAACCAGGAACCGCTTGCCGTGGGGCACCAGATGTTCGCGTTCGATGCCGCTTTCGCTGCGGACAATGATTGTCCGCTTGCCGCGCCGCTTCTCTTGCAGAATCTCGACGAGGCCATCGACCTCGGCCATCACGGCTGGGTCCTTGGGCTTGCGAGCTTCAAAGATTTCCGTCACCCGCGGCAGACCACCGGTGATATCCGCGATGCCCGTCGCTTCCCGCGGCGTCTTGCCCAGGACCGAGCCGGCTTTGATCATCTTGCCTTCTTCGACCACGATGTGGGCCCGTTCCGGCAGGTAATAAACCTCGACCGGCTTCCCTTCGGCGTCTTCAATCACGATCTGCGGGTGGAGTTCACCCTTGTGATCCATGATCATGCGGCGCATGTTGCCGCTGCTGTCCTTTTCGACTCGCAGCGTTTCGCCTTCGACCACGTCCTCGTAGCGGACCTTGCCGGAGACTTCCGCCAGAATCGGAATGCTGTGCGGATCCCATTCAAGCAGCACCTGGCCCGCTTTGACGGACTCGTTCTCTTGAATCTTGAGAATGGCCCCGTTGGGCACGTCATACTTCTCCAGCTCTCGACCCTTGGCATCGAGCAGCGTGATCTCGCCATTCCGCGTCAGCACCACTTCCTGACCATCTTCGTTCTTAGCCGAACGAATGCGGGTCAGCTTGACGATGCCCTCGCGCTTGGCCTTCGTTTCGTGATCTTCCACCTGGCCCGTGTGCGTGCCACCGATGTGGAACGTACGCATGGTCAGCTGCGTGCCCGGTTCGCCGATGGACTGAGCGGCGATGATGCCGACTGCCATTCCTTCTTCGACCATCGAACCCGTCGCCAGATCCATGCCGTAGCACAGCCGGCAAACGCCCAGCGGCGCTTCGCAGGTCATGGCCGAGCGAACCTGAATCTTCTCCAGGCCCATGTCCTCGATCCGCTTCGCGATTTCCGGCGTGATCAACTCGTTTTCCTTGACCACGGACTCGTCCGTGATCGGATTGACGATGCTCTGTCGGCTAACGCGGCCGTGAATGGCGGCGGACAGCTTCACTTCCACCTTTTCACCGCGGTAAATCGTCCCCTTGGTGATGCCCTGCGTGGTGCGACAGTCGTACGTCGTGACGACTACGTTCTGCGCCACGTCGGCCAACTTGCGGGTGAGATAACCCGAGTCCGCCGTCTTGAGAGCGGTATCAGCCAAGCCCTTGCGGGCACCGTGCGTCGAACTGAAATACTCCAGCACCGTCAAGCCTTCGCGGAAGTTCGACTTGATCGGCGTTTCGATGATTTCGCCCGTCGGCTTGGCCATCAGACCACGCATGCCGGCGAGCTGCCGAATCTGTTCGATGCCGCCTCGGGCACCCGAGTCGGCCATCAAGTACACCGGGTTCACGTAACCATGCCCGCCGCGGTCGTCGGTCCGCATCGCTTCGCGCATTTCGCTGGTGATCGCTTCGCGGGCGTGCGTCCAGGTATCGAGCACCTGGTTATAGCGTTCCTTCTCGGTGATGACGCCCCGCTCGTAGAGCTTCTTGAACTTCATCACTTTCTTCTCGGCATCGCCGATGTGGCTGACCTTGGTATCGGGCGTGACCAGATCGTCCGTCGCGAACGACAGGCCGCTGCGGGTCGCTTCGCGGAAGCCGAGCTGCATCATGTCGTCGAGCAACTGAATCGTCGGCTTGCGACCGAGCAATTGATAACAGTCGCTGATGCAACTGGCGAGGTCCGAACCCTTCATCCCCTTGTTATAAAAATCCATTCCCTTGGGCAGGATGTTGTTGAATACCATCCGGCCGTAGGTGGTCTGAATGATCGCGCCCAGCTTGTGCTTCTCGTCCCCTTCGGTCTTCAGCTTCTGCCAGGGATTGAGCCGGACTTTCACCTTCGCGTGCAAGTGAATCTTGCCCATCGAGTAAGCCATTTCGGCTTCGCCCGCGGAAGCGAAGATCATCCCTTCGCCGGTTCGGCCCGGCTGTTCCAGCGTCACATAGTTGCAACCCATAACCATGTCCTGCGAAGGACTCATGATGGGACGGCCGTTCGAGGGCGCGAAAATATTATGCGGCGAGAGGAGCAGCGTGTGCGCCTCGACCTGGGCTTCGATCGACAGCGGCAAATGCACCGCCATTTGATCGCCGTCGAAGTCCGCATTGAAGCCTTTGCAGACCAGCGGATGCAAGTGGATGGCGTTCCCTTCGACCAGCACCGGCTCGAAGGCCATGATGCCCATGCGGTGCAGCGTGGGCGCTCGATTCAGCATCACCGGGTGATTCTGAATCGCCGATTCGAGAATGTCCCAAACCTCCTCATCCTTCCGCTCGAGCATCTTCTTGGCGCTCTTGATGGTATCGGCATGGCCGAGTTCCTTGAGCTTGCGAATGATGAAAGGCTGATACAGTTCGAGCGCGATCTTCTTGGGCAGACCGCACTGATGTAGCCGCAACCGGGGACCGACCACGATCACCGAGCGGGCTGAATAATCGACGCGCTTGCCGAGCAGGTTCTCGCGGAACCGGCCTTGCTTGCCCTTGATCATGTCCGTGAGGGACTTGAGCGGGCGATTGCTGCTGCCGAGCACGGGGCGTTTGCAGCGGTTGTTGTCGAATAGCGCATCGACTGATTGCTGCAGCATCCGCTTTTCGTTGCGGATGATGACTTCGGGCGCGTTGAGATCGACGAGTTTGCGCAGCCGATTGTTGCGGTTGATGATGCGGCGATAGAGATCGTTAAGATCGCTGGTCGCGAAGTTGCCCGAATCGAGCAGCACGAGCGGGCGCAGGTCCGGCGGGATGACCGGGATGCATTCGAGGACCATCCACTCCGGCTTGTTCGGCGGGCCACCCAGGCCGCTATCGCGCAAGCTTTCAACGACCTTGA